>CAYQRJ010000181.1:0-5930 GCA_964419855.1 uncultured Crocinitomix sp. | reverse complement strand
TTTTTAATGGGACGATTAATGACTTGTTTGAAACTATCGGCTGTTTTAAAAATTAATTCAATGTCAGATTTTGATAAATCTTTTATCCCAATTAAATGATCTACGCTTAAATTATCCATTAGTCTTTTTTTGTGTAAATAAAACTACCTTGTCTTCTCCTTCAATTTCTTCCCATTCTACCGATACCCTTTCATCTGTTAAAGTATCAACTACTTTCCCTATATAATCTGCCTGAATAGGTAAATGTCTTTTAAATCTTCTGTCAATAAAAGTCAACAATTCTACCTTGTTTGGACGTCCAAAAGCTAATAAAGCATCTAACCCCGACCTTATTGTACGTCCTGAAAATAAAACATCATCAATTAAAACCACATTTTTATTTTCAATAATAAAATCAATATTGGTAACAGACGGTATTAAAGGTTGTTCACGTCTTCTAAAATCATCACGATAAAACGTAATGTCTAACTGACCACATTGTAGTTGTTTACCTAAATCTTGTTCTAAAATAGTTTTTAAACGTTCAAGTACATGAATACCTCTTGGTTGTAACCCAATTAAAACAGTATTTTCAAATGTTTGGTGATTTTCTTTTAATTGACTGGCTAACCTTTTTAAGGTAATTTCAAAATGTTTACTATTTAAAACAAGTCTTTTTTCCATTGATTATAAAAGTTAGGCAAATGTAATGCTTTTTATAATAAAAAAGACAATTACAGTTTATTTCTACATATATTGATTTGGAATTAAATAGTTTTTTACGTAATCGGCTACGCCATCTTCTAAATTATAAAATGGTTTATTATAGCCACTATTAATTAATTTTGACATATTGGCTTCAGTAAAGTACTGATATTTATCTCTAATGTCCTCTGGGGTTGGAATAAAAGAAATATTTTCTTCTTTATCCATTGCTTTAAATGTGGCTTTGGCTAAATCTAAAAATGTTCTGGCTTTGCCTGTACCTAAATTATACAACCCATTATTAGGTTTTTTATTCATTAAATACATACAAACCGATACCACATCTTTAACATAAACAAAATCACGTAATTGCTCTCCATTTTTATAGTTAGGGTTGTGAGATGCAAACAATTTCATTCCTCCTGTTTTATTGATTTGATTAAAAGCATGAAAAATAACAGATGCCATTCTGTCTTTGTGAAATTCATTTGGTCCATACACATTAAAGAATTTTAAACCTGCCCAAAACGGAGGTGTTTTATCTTGTTTTAACACCCATTTGTCAAAATCATTTTTAGAATCGCCATAGGGGTTTAATGGTTTTAATTTTTCTACAATATCATGATTGTCATCATAACCATGTTCACCCATTCCATAAGTTGCAGCACTACTGGCATACACTAAAGGAATGTTATTTTGAGTACAAAAATTCCACATATCTTTAGAATATTGTACATTTAATGTATCAAAAATTGATTGATCAAATTCAGTAGTATCAGTTCTTGCGCCTAAGTGAAACACAAAATCAATTTCATCTTTAAACTCATTTGCCCATTTAAAAAAATCCATTCTTGGCACTTTGGCAACTAATGTTTTACCTTCAAGGTTTTTATTTTTATCTTCTCTCGAAAAATCATCAACCACCACAATGTCTTTATGACCATTTTGATTTAATTCTGCTACTAAACAAGACGATATGAACCCTGCTGCACCTGTAACTACTATCATTTTTTATATTTTTTAGACAAATTGTCAGTTTTGCAAGCAAAGGTAAGGTATTTGATAAAAATTAACACAAATAAAAACATTTTTTACTTTAGAATTATTAACTTTGATAAAAATAAAAAATTATGAGAAACGAAATTATAGACAATCAATACAGTTCAGTTATAGAAAGTGCAGAATTATCAAAAACATTTATGTCCAAAGTATTTTCTTGGATGTCAGTAGCTTTAGGTCTTTCGGGAGTAGCTGCCTATTTATTTGGTACAACCCCAGCATTATTACGCTATTTAGTCAATTTTCAGACAGGCGGAATGACCATTTTAGGGTGGATTATAATTTTTGCACCAGTTGGCTTGGTATTGTTAATGAGTTTTAGAGTACAAAAAATGTCTTACTCAGCTTTGTTTATGACATTTATTATTTATTCTGTTATAACAGGAATTAGTTTAAGTTTTATCTTTTTAGCTTACACCATGAGTTCTATTGCTGTTACATTTTTTGTTACCGCAGGAACGTTTGGTATTATGGCATTGTTAGGATATACCACTAGTACAGATTTAACCAAATTTGGCTCAATTTTATATATGGCTTTAATTGGATTGATTTTAGCATCAGTAGTCAATTGGTTTTTAGGGTCATCAACTATGGATTACATTATAAGTGGATTAGGTGTTTTAATTTTTACAGGACTTACTGCCTACGACACTCAAAAACTTAAAAACATTGGTATGACTATGGATTCTGAAAGTGAAGTTGGTAAAAAATCAGCTGTAATGGGAGCATTAAGTTTATACTTAGATTTTATTAATCTTTTCTTATTTTTATTACGTTTTTTAGGGGATAGAAACTAATATTAAATAATTTAACATTATGCAAGACGGAGGAATGGCAACCATGTATTGGGGACCAATGATTATTGGTTTTGTATTTATGGGAATAAGTATGTTTGTGAGCAATAGACTAAAGTCTAAGTTTGCTAAATACTCTAAAGAAAGATTAAAAATTGGTTTAACAGGCAAGCAAGTTGCCGAAAAAATGTTAAATGACAATGGCATTTATGATGTTAAAGTAACTCATGTACGTGGTCAGTTAACAGACCATTATAACCCCGTTACCAAAACTGTTAATTTAAGTGATGGCGTTTATAATAGTTCAAGTGTAGCGGCTACTGCTGTGGCAGCTCATGAATGTGGACATGCTGTTCAGCATGCTCAAGCATATAGTATGCTTACATTACGCTCTAAATTAGTTCCTTTACAAAATGCAAGTGGAATGATTATGAATGTGGTTGTAATGGCATCTATGTTTGGTGGATTTTTAATTGGCAATGTATTTCCGTTTGAATATGTTTTATACATTATTATTGGAACACAAGCAGTAATTACTTTATTTGCAGTTGTAACCTTGCCTGTTGAGTTTGATGCTAGCAACAGAGCCTTGGCTTGGATACAAAACAATGGCATTGTAAGCGCAGATGAATATGATGGCGCAAAAGATGCCTTAAAGTGGGCTGCTATGACTTATGTTGTTGCTGCACTAGGAGCAATTGCCAACCTTATTTATTGGATTATTGTATTAATGAATAGAAGGAATTAATATCTACCTTACAATTAATTTAGCTGAATACAATGTGTTGTTTTTATCTATGGCTTTTATAAAATAAAAACCAGCAGATAAAGTTGAAATATTAATGGTTTGATTAGGTTGATTTTCTAATAACACTATTTGTCCCATTTGGTTATAAATTTGTATATTTTTTAAATTACCATAAACTGTAATTTGATTCGTAGCAGGATTGGGATAGAATTTTAATGGTTGTTTTGATAATTCATTAATTCCTAAGTCATCAGTATAATCATAAATTGTTCCTATGGTATCACCATTTTTAATAGTACCAATTAAAACATCAACATTAGAAGTTTCAAATCCATCAAAATCTATATGATATACTTTTCCAAAATTAAGACTATAAACGCCATATTTATTTTGATTCATTGTACTTACTAACAGACTGTCACTTAAGATTGTATATCCTGTTTTTTTACATGATAAACCAAAATTTGAATCACTAAAATAATTAGTTGCTAGATGAGTATAATTATTATTGTAATTTGAAAAAAAATTGTGATAAAGAAAATTAGTATCATTTGTTTGATAATTTATTATTTCATTTTCTATCCCGAAACTATTTTCTAAAAGATTGTTATTATTAACAAAATATATATCTTTTATTACATTTATAGGTTCAGTTGGTATCCATATAAATGGAGGATAACCTCCAACTCGAACAATCATACTTGTGCCCAAAATTTTAAATTTATAATGGATTGTATCCATTAATACTTCTTTACTTAAAACTATATACTTATGAAAATAGGTTCTTTCATAATTCCAAATATCTCTTTCAAGACGATAACAAAACACATCTCCCACATTAAAATCATAAGTACGCCAAAAATTAGGTAGATATTCTCCATAAGAGTTTTGACCTTGATGATAACCAACCAATTGATAATATTTGCCTGTATTTTCAAAGTCAGGATAACGGATTACCCCGTAGTTTTTTGAGATAATAATGGTATCATTATTTGATAGAACAATTGTTTTTATTGAATCTAAAACACCTAAAATAGTTTGTTCTGAAACATTAACAGTTGTAGCTGATAAATTTACATTAAATGCCCAAGTATCTCCTGTTTGAGAGAGATGTTTGATTAAATTATTATCTAAATAGTATTGGTTATTTGTTACATCATTTTTAATATAAAATCCTAAAAATTCTTTAGCATAACGGTAAATTATTGGTTGTTGATAGCTAAACCCTGAGCAAGTGTCACAATATTTAAAAGCAAAACCAGTGAAATAATTGATATAACCACTATTATTTTGTGTAGAATCAATAACAATAGTATTGGTAATGTGTGTAGAATCATTATGCTGATAGAAACAAATTTTAGTAGAATCAACTAAATTCCAATTTTGACTAAATGCTATTGCACTAAATATAACAAATAGAATTAATACATTAACTTTCATAAAATTAAATTTTGATAATCTTACTCCCAATAAATTGAGCTAATTTAACCTCAACAACACAAATATACAAAATTATTTAGATATTTACTATACAATTTTATAACATCCATATTTGAGGGAGTTTGACATTATCTTTATTAATCTACTATATTTCAAAACCCTTGAAACACTGAAATATTCCTATGGATTTTTGCAGTTAAGGTCTAACAGGAGGGTTATTTCTTTGTGGTTGGTTGGCGTTTCTTATTTTTCGGAGTAATTGACGTTTAAATTTTTCCTCTGCATAAAACACTTTAGCCCCCTTCTTTTTTCCTAAAACTTTTGAAAATTTTGGTAAATATTCTTTTCTAATTTGAGCCCTTTCAGTTTCTAATTGAATAATTTGTTCAGATAAAGAATAAGCTTCATCATCACTTAATTCATCAAATTTTTTAAGTTTTTTAATGATACTTCTATGGGCTTTTCTGTTTGCCATCATTTTAGCATCATATTCATTATAAACTGGCCAAAATTTTTCAGATTCTTTTTCGGTTAAGCTTAATTCAGTAGTTAAAAAAGCAATTTTTTGCGCTTTAATCTCCTCTTTTTTTTGTTTGTGATTTTGTTGCGTCATTCCCACAAATGATAAAGTCACAAAAAGTAATGTTAATAATGGTTTCATAATATTTTATTTTTAAAGTTCATAAATATAATCGTCAAGTTCTATTTCTAACTCATCATATAAATCATCTTGATAGATTTCTTCTTCAATATTGTTTTCATTAACAGGTAATTGATTATCAACAATAAAATCAATTAAATCTTCCTCATCAAAATAAGATAAATAATCATCTTCTTGAATGTCAACCTCATTTATTGTAGGATTTGATTTTATTAATTCAGTTTTTTCTTTTGCAATATTAATATTAGATGTGTTGTTGTTTAACACAAACAGTAGCAATAATGATGCAGCAATAGCAGTAATTATAGTTAAAGCTTTTAATGAGATGATTTTGTTTTTTGGGACATCATTTAATTTTAATTTATCAGTAAGATCTTCAAAATAAAGTTCGGGTACTTTTGGTTGTTCTCTTTTTTTAATTGAATTTAAAACTGATTGCTCTGTGTCTATTTTAGACATTAATTCGTCAGCAAAGGAATCAAAAAAACCGTTGGGAACTTTGGGTTGTTTATTCTTATTAATTTGATTCAATATGTTGTTTTCT
>CAYQRJ010000180.1:0-5948 GCA_964419855.1 uncultured Crocinitomix sp. | reverse complement strand
GGTGGTGGTTAAATTTCTAGGTGTAATCTAAGGCAGAAAATCAAAAAAAATCGTATATTTGAAAAACAATGCTATTGGTCTGCTATCAATTTTTATTCTACTATTATTACAAAAAGAAAAATATAAATAATCAAATCACAAAAAAAATACGTATCTTTGCACTCAAATTAACCTACAGTATAAAAAAGGTTAATAATAATTACATTAAAGTCGTTAGTTAATAGGCGGAATTCGTTGGGCTGTGTTTGAATTTCATTTTTGCTTTTTGCACCATTAACCGATTACTTATAATGGACAAGTATAAATGAAAAACAAATTTAATTATGACTTTTAAAGAGTTAGGTTTAAATGATAATATCATTTCGGCCATTACAGAAATGGGGTATGAACAACCAACGCCCATTCAAGAACAAGCTATTCCTTATTTATTAGAAAAAGAAGGTGATTTAATAGGGCTAGCATCAACAGGAACAGGAAAAACCGCCGCTTTTGGCTTGCCTCTATTAAATCAAATAGATGTTAATGATAAAAGTACACAAGGGCTAATTATTTGTCCTACACGCGAACTTTGTTTACAAATCAGTAGAGATTTAAAAGATTATTCTAAAAACATTAAAGGATTAAAAGTAACTGCCGTTTATGGCGGAACTGATATTGTAAAGCAAATTAGAGAAATTGAAAGGGGCGTACAAGTAATTGTAGCAACTCCAGGTAGGTTAATGGATTTAATAAAGCGTAGAAAAGTTAAATTAAGTACCGTTAAAACCGTAATTCTTGATGAAGCAGATGAAATGCTAAATATGGGATTTAAAGAGGATATTGATGCCATTTTAGAAAAAACACCTGCTGATAAATCGGTTTGGTTGTTCTCTGCAACTATGCCAAAAGAAGTGGCACGTATAGCCAAAAACTATATGGTTGATCCTTTTGAAATTACAGTAGGCGGTAAAAATGAAACCAATAAAAATATTGAACACCAATTTTATGTAGTTAAAGGACGTGAAAAATATGAAGGCTTAAAAAGAATTTTAGATTTTAACCCCGATATTTATGGGTTGGTGTTTTGCAGAACAAGACGTGATACTGCAGCCGTAGCTGATAAGTTAATGGCAGATGGTTACAGTGCCGAGCCTTTGCACGGAGATTTGTCTCAAGCGCAACGAGATAGAGTAATGGATAAATTTCGTAACAAGGGCATTCAAATTTTAGTAGCTACAGACGTAGCAGCAAGAGGAATAGATGTTAATGATATTACACACGTCATTCATCATTCATTACCTGAAGACGTTGAGAATTATACTCACCGTTCTGGACGTACTGCCAGAGCAGGTAAAAAAGGCGTTTCGGCTGCCATAATCACCCCAAGTGAAGGACGTAAAATCAAACAAATTGAACGCATCATTAAATCGTCTTTTGTAAAAAAAGAAGTGCCTAAAGCGGATGAAATTTGTGAAAAACAATTATTTCATTTAGTTGATAAAATGCATGATGTTAAGGTCAACGAAAAAGAAATTGGAAAATATATGCCTACTGTAATGGAAAAATTAGGTGAATTTTCTAAAGAAGAAATCATTGCCAAATTTGTTTCAACTGAGTTTAACCGCTTTTTAAATTACTATTCTAAAGCAAAAGATATCAGAGCAGATTTATCTGACAGAGGTAGTAGGAATAACCGTGATAACGACAGAGGGGGCAGAAGAAGAGATAGAGGCGAAAGACGTGAGTTTAGAGAAAATCAACAACGCTTTTTTGTTAATTTAGGTAGAAAAGATAACTTTAATAATGGGGCTTTACTAAGATTAATTTGTGACAGTACAGGGATATCTAAAAGTAAAATCGGAAAAATTGATATTTTAAATAATTTTTCTTTCTTTGAAGCCGATAAATCTGAAACAGATAAAATTATAGCCAATGCACAAGGGTTAGATTTTGATGGAGCAACAATGAACGTTGAAGTCACCAATTCGGCACCTAAAGGAGGTGGACGTAGAGAAGGGAATGGGAGAAATTCATCAAAAGGTTATGGCGGTAACCGAAATGGAGGTGGAAATAGAAAAAGTGGAGGAAATCGCAGTGCCAGACGTTCATATAAAAGAGATTAAATACAACTAATAAATAATAAATGGAAATTAGAAACATTGCCATAATTGCACACGTTGACCACGGTAAAACAACTTTGGTGGACAAAATGATTGAAGCCGGTAAAAATCCTATAAAAGGAAATGTTGGTGGAGAATTAATCATGGATAGTAATGACCTTGAAAAAGAAAGAGGAATAACCATTACATCTAAAAATGTATCGGTGTTTTATAAAGACACTAAAATTAACGTAATTGATACCCCCGGTCACAGTGACTTTGGAGGTGAGGTTGAACGTGTTTTAAATATGGCTGATGGGGTTTGCTTATTGGTAGATGCCTTTGAAGGTCCTATGCCTCAAACCCGTTTTGTGTTACAAAAAGCATTAGAATTAGGTTTAAAACCTTTACTGGTAGTTAATAAAGTAGATAAAGACAACTGTACACCTGATGAAGTTCACGAAAAAGTTTTTGATTTAATGTTTGAATTAGATGCTACTGAAGAACAATTAGAATTTGCTACCGTTTATGGTTCTGCTAAAAATGGTTGGATGTCTGAAGATTGGCAAAAACCAACAGATAACATTAATCCTTTACTTGATACTATTTTAGAGTATTTTCCACCTGCAACAATTGAAGAAGGAAATACACAAATGTTAATCACTTCATTAGATTATTCATCTTTTATTGGTCGAATAGCCATTGGAAGATTAAAAAGAGGGGTGCTAAAATCTAATCAGCAAATAATGTTGGCTAAACGTGATGGCACATTACAAAAACATAAAATTAAAGAAGTATTTGTTTTTGATGGTATAGAAAAACGTAAAGTAGATGAAGTAAAACCGGGAGATATTTGCGCAGTTACAGGTATTGAAGGTTTTGAAATTGGTGATTGTATCTGTGATTTTGAAAATCCTGAACCTTTAAAATCAATAGCCATTGATGAACCAACAATGAGTATGTTGTTTACCATTAATGATTCACCATTTTTTGGTAAAGAGGGTAAATTTGTCACCTCACGCCATATTCACGATAGGTTAGAAAAAGAATTAGAAAAAAACTTAGCTTTAAAAGTTGCCCCTACAGCATCTGCTGATAAATGGATGGTTTACGGTAGAGGTGTGATGCACTTGTCTGTATTACTTGAAACTATGCGTAGAGAAGGGTATGAAGTACAAGTAGGGCAGCCACAAGTTATTTTTAAAGATATTGATGGTGTTAAATGTGAACCAATAGAAGACTTAACGATAGATTTACCCGAAAATTTTTCTGGTACAGCCATTGATGTAGTGACCAAACGTAAAGGAGAAATGATTTCAATGGAGCCTAAAGGTGAACGAATGATTTGTAAATTTAAAATTCCATCAAGAGGGATTATAGGTTTACGTACATTTTTATTAACTCAAACAGGAGGTGAAGCAGTAGTAACTCACCGTTACATTGGTTATGAACCATACAAAGGTGATATTCCTGGACGTATGAATGGCTCGTTAATATCTATGGAAAATGGAAACTCAATTCCTTTTTCTTTAAACAACTTACAAGATAGAGGAATGTTTTTTATAGATGCAAATATGCCAATATATGAAGGTCAAGTGATAGGGCAACACACAAAATCAAATGATTTAGTGGTTAACGTCACCAAAACAAAGCAGTTGACTAATATGCGTAAATCTGGAACTGATGCAAAAGTAAAAATTGCACCACCTAAAATATTTTCGTTAGAAGAAGCTTTAGAATATATTCAAGAAGATGAATACGTTGAATTAACTCCTGAATCTATTAGATTAAGAAAGATTTATTTAAAAGAACACGAAAGAAAAAGAGCAAATAAATAATTGTTATTTACTTGTGAATAATAAATAATTGTTAATAAATTTGTTGAAAACTATAAAAAGGCGCATTTTTTGATGCGTCTTTTTTACATACATTTGATTTAAAACACACCTACCTATGTTTGATGATGACGAACAAAAAGACGAACAATTTAATTTTGAACTTAATAGGTTCGAAAATATGATTGAAATAGGAGATGCTTACTATTTCGATTCTGAAATACTTGAGCAAATCATAGATTTTTATGTCATTAAAAACCAATTTTCAAAGGCGTTAAAAGCCATTGAATTTGGTTTGGAACAACACCCTAATCATTTTGCTTTTAATCTTAAAAAAGCTCAAATTTTCTCATCTAATGGACAATTAAAAGATAGCTTGTTAATTTTACAACATCTTGAAAAATTAGACTCATATAATACAGAAGTCTATGTAACAATTGCTAATGTATTTAGCCAATTACGTGACCATAATAATGCCATTAAATTTTACGAAAAAGCCTTAACCATTTCAGAAGATATTGGAGAACCAGATGAAATGATAGAAATCATGCTAGATTTAGCATTAGAATATGAAAATATACAAGATTTTAACATGGCCATTATCGTGTTAAAAAAATTGTTAAAAATATCACCTAATAATGAATCAGCCATTTATGAAATAGCTTATTGTTATGAAAGAATAGGGGATTTTGACAGTTGTATAGAATACTATAATAAATACATTGATAATAATCCTTATTCTTTTACGGCTTGGTATAATTTAGGAAATATTTATTTCTTAAAAAGAGAATTGGATAAAGCCATTTGGGCTTATGATTACTCAATTATAATTAATGAAGAATTTGCATCAGCTTACTTTAATATGGGTAATACTTATATGCAAAAAGAGGAGTTTAATCATGCAATCAAATCATATAAAAAATGTTTGCAAATTGATGAAAATGATGCGCTTACTTTATGTTATTTAGCAGAAGCTTATGAAAGATTAGAAGATTTAGAAACAGCATTATCTTACTATGAAAAAAGTAAAGCCATTACCCCTGATATTGCTGACACATGGATTGGAATAGGGATTGTTAAAGATTTACAAAATAAAACGGCTGAATCTATCTCTTATTTTCAACATGCCGTTTCTTTACAACCTGATAATGCTAATTATTTATTAGTGTTAGGTGAGGCTTTATTTAAATTGGAAAGGTTTACTGAATCTGAACTAATATTAGAAAAAGCGCTTCAGTTAGATAGCAAATATGATGAAGCTATAACTATGTTGGCAAAAATTAAAAAAGAATACAATATTAATGAAGCCATTTACTTTTTAATAGAAACTGACAAAAATCAAGAATTAACTACAGTTAATAAAATTTTGTTAAGTAGCTTACTATGGGAGAATGGTCAGCGATTAGAGGCGTTAGATGTATTTAAAAATGAATTTATAAAAAATGCAAAAGATTCAGTTAAATACTTACTTTTGTATTTACCCGAATCAACAAAGTATTCGGAATTTAATAATATAATAAACTCACAAGATGAAATATAATTTTGATTTACCCTTTATACCTGAAAGAACTCAACAACCCCGAAAGTCTGGTGTGACCATGATGATGGACAAAGGACTTAGCCTAAGACAAGTTGAAGATTTTTTAGAAGCCAACTCAAAATTTACTGATATAGTAAAATTTGGCTTTGGTACATCATTAGTGATTCAAAATTTAGAGGAAAAATTAAAATTATATCGTGAAGCAGGAATTAAACCTTATTTTGGAGGTACACTTTTTGAAGTGTTTGTTGCCCGAAACAAGTTTGATGATTACAGACGTTTTATTGATAAATATAAACTAGAACTTTGTGAAGTGTCTGATGGTTCTATTGAAATTCCTCATGAAGAAAAATTAAAATACATTTCTGAATTAGCCAAAGATAGAACAGTTTTGTCGGAGGTTGGGTCAAAAGATGCTGGTATTATTATTAGTCCATCAAAGTGGATAAAAATGATGAAAACCGAACTAGAAGCAGGGTCGTGGAAAGTGATTGC
>CAYQRJ010000179.1:0-5952 GCA_964419855.1 uncultured Crocinitomix sp. | reverse complement strand
TTGTTCATTTTTTTGCTTGTCCAAAAAAACGAACCAACTTTTTTATGATACCATTATAATGAATAAAATGCTAGCGTCAGTTCGAGTGTTCCGATAACTATCGGAATGTATCGAGAACATAGCGGATTGTTGACTCCGTAGCCTGTTCTCGATACAATTTTATTTTTTATTCAAAAAAATAAAACCACTCGAACTGACTAATCGATACAACTCCCCTAACTGTTGGAATGACTACTTTTTTCTTGTAAATGGTATAACGTACCTTTTATGGTCGCAAAAAAAGATTTTTTCTCTCTATCATTAAATTTACTATAAACAAAGTACCCCTTAATAATTGCAAATACCTTAAATTCTAAATAAAATCAAAACTTTAGTTATTATTTCAAAAAACGTTTAGGACGGGATTGGAATTATATTACTTTTTAATAAGGTTTTTACAGTAAAAATATTTTTGCTTAAAAAATAGCTCGCTACCCTACAAAATCGCTATCAGACTTAAACTTAAATCCTAAGCGTTTACCAGTTTTTAACTGAGAGTCATTTGTTATGGCTTGTGTTTCTTGTACTGTAACCACATTTACTTTTTCGTAAGGGGGAGTAAGTAAATCAAAATCTATGGCGTAGGCAGAAATTTTTAAAATAATATCTCTTATCACATCTTGGTTAATGATTTGATTTAAAAAATCTTTATATAAAAATTCAAGTTGTCCTTTACCTTCAACAAAAAAGTGGTCTTCTCTATTAATAAAAATTCTAGCCAATAAATACCCTAAATCATTAAATCTATTGTACTCATAAGAGTCAGCTAAAAAATTATAAACGTTAATAATACCACAATAAGCATTGTTTGGGTTGGTTTTTATGTATGAGCTTTGGTGAACATAATTGTTGGGTGCTATTTTAAAAACATTGGTGTGCATTTGAAACACCAAAACATCACTACCGATATACAATTGAATTTCGGTATCACTTTTATCAACTACTTTTAAGCGAATTTTTTCTTTAGCATCTCCTAAGTCTTTACTAATTATTTCAACGCAATTATTAATTTCATCTTTAAACAATTTAAACCATTTTTTTGTGTTGGTATAAACCTCTTGTTTTAAAATTGATTTTGATTTTAATAAATCAACCACTAAATTTTTACTTTCATTTTCCATATTAATATGCTTTTGCAAAAACAACTCTTTGTTTTGATGGTTTTCCAGTTACCATACATTTCCCTTCTTCTTTATCTCCATTTAAAGGAATACATCTAATAGTTGCTTTGGTTTCTTGTTGGATTAATTCTTCAGTTTCGGCTGTACCATCCCAGTGAGCTAAAAAGAAACCACCGTCTTTTTCAAGTTTAGTTTTAAACTCTTCATAAGTATCCACTTTTTGAATGTTTTCTTCTCTAAAAGAAACTGCTTTTTGAAATAAGTTAGACTGTATTTCACTCAATAAATTTTTAATAAAATCAGCTATATTATCTAAAGATACACTTTGTTTTTCTTGAGTGTCACGTCTGGCAACTTCAGCTTGATTATTTTCTAAATCACGTGGTCCAATGGCTACTCTAACAGGAACTCCTTTAGCTTCATATTCGGCAAATTTCCAACCTGGACGTTTTTGATCATCATCATCAAATTTAATGGTGAATCCCGCTTGTTTTAATTCAGCACTAAACGCATCAACTTTTGCTTTTATTTGTGCTAATTGTTCATCATTTTTATAAATAGGAACAACGGCAACGTGAATTGGAGCTAAGGCAGGCGGTAAAACTAAACCTAAATCGTCAGAATGGGTCATTATTAACGCTCCCATTAATCGGGTAGATACACCCCAAGATGTTGCCCAAACAAACTCCTCTTTACCGTCTTTTGTTGCATATTTAACATCAAATGCTTTGGCAAAATTTTGCCCTAAAAAGTGTGATGTTCCAGCTTGTAAAGCTTTTCCGTCTTGCATCATAGCTTCAATACAATAAGTTTCGTCAGCACCAGCAAATCGTTCACTTTCAGATTTTACACCACGAATAACTGGCATTGCCATATATTGTTCGGCGAAATTGGCATATACTTCATTCATTTGTTCAGCTTCTGCAATGGCTTCCTTCTTTGTAGCGTGAGCCGTATGTCCCTCTTGCCACAAAAATTCAGCTGTTCTTAAAAATAAACGTGTACGCATTTCCCAACGAACCACATTTGCCCACTGGTTTATTAAAATTGGTAAATCTCTGTAAGATTGTACCCATTTTTTATAAGTGTTCCAAATAATGGCTTCTGATGTTGGTCTAACTACTAATTCTTCAGTTAATTTTGCCTCAGGATCAACCATTAATTTCCCTTTGTTGTTAGGGTCAGTTTTTAATCTGTAATGTGTAACTACAGCACATTCTTTGGCAAATCCTTCTGCATTTTTTTCTTCTGCTTCAAACAAACTTTTAGGAATAAATAACGGAAAATAAGCATTAGAATGCCCTGTTTCTTTAAATTTTTTGTCTAAAATTTCTTTCATTTTTTCCCAAATCGCAAAGCCATAAGGTTTTATAACCATACATCCTCTAACGTCTGAATGTTCAGCTAAATCAGCTATTTTAATAATGTCGTTGTACCATTGAGAATAATCCTCACTTCTTTTTGCAATTTTTTGCGCCATTGTGGTATAATTTTTGTATCTTTATCAATATTGAAAAGCAAAGATAATAATATGTTTTTCAATCAAATTGAAAAATTATGAAAAAGGTAATATATTTTTTTACATTGGTGGTTTTAATGACCTCTTGTAAACTCCTAAAAGCTCCTGTTTATGATGATGTATATTCGCAAGCAGATTTAAGTGTTAGTCCGTCAGATGATGGTTATGCAGATTACATAAAAGGTCAAGAAAAAAAATATAAGGTAATTGAAGACACAAATCATCAAACGGTTGTAGGGTATCAAAACAATGTTAATCAAAACAATATGTTTAATCCACCTTTTAATTCATCTTTAATGACTAACAATTATTACAATCAACAATATTTTTGCTATTACCACAATATGTATCACTATCATTATTACGATACACCTTATTGTACTTATGGATACAATATGAATACTTACAACAATTACAATAGCTACAATAATTACTATAACAATCCTTATGGCTGGTCAAATTGCAATAACTCTTTTGGTTACAATAACTGTTATTCGGGTATAGGATATGGATACGGTTCTTATTACGGCCAATCATACTACAACAATAATTATGGGTATAATTCTGTTTATAACCCTTATTACAATGGTGGAGGATATTATAATAATGGTTATTACAACAATTATGGAAACTATGGAAATAATAATACTAACTCTTGGGGAAATTCAAACGACAATACAGGGGCAGGCGTGAATTACCAATATGGACACAGAGGAGGAAGCTACACGGGGACAAGAAGCGGGAACAATACCACTTATCCCAATACAGTAAAATCTAATGAAGTTACCAACTCTAATTTACCTTTTCAAACTATTAATGGGTCAGATTTAGTTAATTCAACACCTGTTGTAGCGTCATCATCTACTAAAACCAAAACAATAGTTAATTCTACTTCAACTCAACCAGCAACACAACCTAAAACATCAACTGCATCTACAAGAACAACAACTCAATCTACCAATAAGTATACAGTTAATACAAATTCAAATCGCCCAGTAACACATTCTACAACAAGAGGAACAAATTCATCTACTGCAACCACTCGAACACAACCAGCAACTAATCCTTGGAAAATAGGGCAAAAATCAAGAACCTATACTAGCTCTAATACCAATAATCAATCAACATCTACCACACCAAAATACCGAACAAATACTAATAGAGGTTATTCGTCAAATAACACAGGTTATACCACCACTAGAACAAGAACAAGTAGTTCTGGAAGTGGAACTCGAACCTATACCAGTGGAACTCGAACAACAACTAGCGGTAACAGAACGACTACAAATCGATCTTATAATAGTGGTAGCTCTTATAGTGGAAACCGCTCTGGCAATAGTGGGTCGTCTGGTAGTGGGTCAAGAGGTGGAGGTTCGGGTAGTAGTGGCTCAACAAGTGGACACAGAAGATAGTTATAGATGTTTTAGATGAAATTTTATTCGCTTATAATTTTATTAACCATTGCTTTTTGGGGTAGATCTCAAAATGAAGATGATGCGCTAAGGTATTCTCAAACTTTTTTAGGCGGGACGTCAAGAAATCTTTCAATGGGTGGTGCAATGACTGCCATTGGAGGTGATTTTGGAGCAGTATCTCAAAACCCAGCATCAATGGCTCAGTTTAATCAAAACAATTTTTCTTTTACGCCTATGTTTGAAACATCTTTAAATAAAGCTGATTTTTATGGTCAAAAAACGTCTTCAAACAATTCAGCCTTAGTTATTGGAAATGTGTCTTATTTAAAGTCTTACGATTTAACAAAATTGCCCAACTCTGAAGGTTGGGCTAGACTGCAATTAGGGTTTGGAATGAATAGAATCAATACTTTTAATAATTATAGAGAATACTCAGGAACATCTAATTCGTCAATTATTAATAGTTTTATTTATGAAGCTAACGGCACGCCAGATTCTTTGGTGTTTGGAACTTATCCTTATTCAGCAGGGTTAGCTTATGAGGTGTATGCCATTGACCCTGATTATAATTCAACCGATAATTCTTATACCTCAGCTTATTCGGGTGCATCTAACCATAAAAGAACAATAAATTCTGAAGGAGGCATTAATGAATGGAGTTTTGCAATGAGTGCTAATTACAAAAATAAATTATATTTAGGCGGAACAATCAATATCAATAAAGTAAAATATTATACTAATTTTAAACATAAAGAAGAGTTTGAATTAGAAAATACAATCTGGCTTAATTCAATTACTTATTCGGGATATTTAAGCACAAAAGGCACAGGTGTAAATGCAAAAATAGGAGCCATTTATTTAGTTGATAAAAATTTGAGATTTGGCTTGAGTATTCATACCCCAACTTATTATAAATTAAAAGATGTGTGGAGCAACGATATGAAGGCATCAACAGATGATATTAATAATCCTTTAAAAACCATTTCTAACGATATTAAATTAACAGGGGTATATGATTACAGAATAGTTACACCATTTAAAATAAATTTTTCTACCGGAATTTTATTTGACAACAAAGGTATGGTAGGAGTTGAGGTTGAATACATAGATTATTCATCTGCGGTTTTAAAGTCTGTAAAAAATAGTGAGATTTTTTATGATTTTAATACAGAAAATCAACAAATAAAAAATATTTTTACAGGAAAAGCAAATTTTAAAATTGGAGGAGAATATAGATTGACCCCAATGGTTTATTTAAGAGGAGGATATGCAATTTATGCGTCACCTTACACTCAAAAAAGTGGTGTAAAAGTATCACCAAATCATTTTTTAACCTCTGGTTTTGGGTTAAATTTTGGTAAAGTGTATTTTGATTTTGCCGCAGTTTATAATACCAATAATTATAATTATTTTGCGTACAACCCTGAAATTGATGGAAGTAAAACTCATTTTACAGAAAATAATTTACGCTTCTCGGCTACTTTAGGTATTAGGTTTAAGTAAAACAGTCAGCGTAAGTTCTCCGCCTGTTGGCGCAGACAGGGAGTGACTTTAAAGGGGGGTGTGTTATTTTAAATGTTAAAAAGCTAGCGTCAGTTCGAGTGATTTTAAAATAAATACGCTAGTATTTAATTTAAAATTGTATCGAGAACATAGCGGGTTGTGTTTTTTTGAGGTTGTTAGGGTTGGTGACTCCGCAGTTCTATTTCTTTCAGCGTATTTCAAAATTCACCCCAAAATTCACCACTATTTTATAATATTTTAATTAAAATACAGTAAATCGAATTATTAAGCCACCTATTTTTCAATTTAATAACACCCAAATTTGAGGGAGTTTGAAATTATCTTTATTCATCTG
>CAYQRJ010000178.1:1674-6051 GCA_964419855.1 uncultured Crocinitomix sp. | reverse complement strand
TTTTTATGATGTATCAAAATAGTTCATTGTATTTGTTTTTTTAATGCTACACAACATTTTAATAAACACATTACCTTTATATCTTTTATAACAAATATAGGGTTTAATTTTAAAAAACAAAAAAGTTATTCTTTTATTAATTTTCCTTTATTGTTGTTTAATTTATAAAAATAAACTCCTTTTGGTAAATTAATAACACTAATTGTTGTGGTTTGATTATTAATGTTTTTTTGTAAAACTAATCTACCATTAGCATCAAATAATTTAAACCAACCCTTTTGTGTTGAATTAATAGTTAATTGATTAGTAACAGGATTAGGATAAACATTTAATTTAAAAGAGGTTTGTTCTTTAAGTCCAGTAAAATCTGTCCCTAAGTTATCAATCCAACTGATGTCATAAGAAAAAACAGAGCGAGAATATGTTCCTGCAATTAATTTTTGATTGACATAATCAATTTCAATATCGCTAATGGTTACTAAGGGCAAGTTTACGCCAACATAATCCCAATTTGCACCCCCATCTTGTGTAAAATACACCCCACCATCAAGGGCGGCAAATAAATAATCATCATATTGTCCTTGTGGAATTTCAATATCATTTACAGGAACATTAGGCAGGTTACCAGAAATGTCAACCCAAGTTGCACCAAAATCATCTGATTTATATAAATATGACGAATAATCATTATCAGTATAACCCGAAAAACAAACATATATACTTCCGTTTGGGTTGGTTGATGATTTTATTTCAGTAACATATCGGTTTGGCAAATTACCCGTTACGTTGGTCCAATCCCAATTTGCTCCGTTTCTATCCATCCTCCAAATTAAACCATCATTAGTTCCAGCAAAAATCATATCATTGTTTCCGTTTACTCCACTAATTTCAACTATGGTGTGGTATCTATCTTGTCCAAAAGGCTGCCCAATACCAACTTTGGTTAAATCTCCAGTTATATCTGTATAACTACCATAAGGAGCATTTTGCATAACTTGCATTTTAGATGTTCCTACAAATAGTTCTCCAGTTTCTTCATTTATAAAATAAGGTGTGTCCCAGTTGGTTCTATCAGGTGAATTAACAACAGGACTAACATTTGTTTGATTTGTACTTACGTCTTCCCAAATAATATTTCCATTTTGAGTTTCATAAATTTTTGCGCCTAAATAGTTTTTTAAGTAAGTTAATCTAAAACCATCTCCGCCATAAAGTTTTTGCCAATTATTAATGGTTGTAGCGTTTCCTTCTGACGTTCCATTGTCTTGAGCTCCACCACCATAAACACCCGTGTTTAGAGGATCAACAGCAATGTGATAAAATTGAGTAACAGGTATGTTTTCAATGTCGTTCCAAGTATTACCTAAATCAGTTGTTTTATACAATCCTCCATCAGTAGCAATGATATAGGATGTAGCATCTAAAAACAACACATCATGCTTATCGGCATGTACATCATACGTCCACCAGTCGGGTACGTTTTGAGACCAAGATGTTCCTCCGTCTGTAGTTTGGAACATATCTACACCTCCAATTATCATATTGTTTGAGTTGTAAGGATTAATGTAAATTCTACCAAAATACCAACCAAAATTACCCATCATATCTGTAGGCACACCAGATGAGGTAACATTCATTGGCGTCCATGTTGTTCCAGCGTTAGTAGATTTATACACATCTTTAATGTCTAAGTTAGTTCCCACATATATAGCAAAAATGGTGTTAGAGTTTGAAGGGTCAATTGCCAAACCAATTCTTGATTCTGTTCCTGTTGGTAAGCCGCCACCAAGGGTATTCCATGTGTTTCCACCATCAGTAGTTTTAAAAACTTTAGCAGCAGGACCATATACCCTATGTGAGATAAAATTATTTAATCTGTTATAACCAGAAGCATAAAGTACGTTAGGATTTGAAGGATCCATTACCATATCAATTACTCCAGAAGAATCACTAATAAAAAGAACATTGTTCCAAGTAGCACCACCATCAGTTGATTTATAAACCCCTCTTTCATTAGTTTTTTGGAAAGTATTACCTAAAGTAGCAGCAAAAACGGTATTTGAATTTGTAGGGTCAACAATTACTTTTGTAACAATTCCTGTTTGATCTAATCCACTTGCTGTCCATGTATTTCCTCCATCAGTGGTTTTATAAACCCCGTTACCAATGTGAGAACCACCACCAAAATTTTTATCTCCAGTTCCAACATACATAGTGTTAGGAGAGTTTGGGTCTATTTCTATATCGCCAATTGACATGTATGATATGTCATCAAAAATTGGGTTCCAAGTCGTTCCTCCATCAGTGGTTTTAAAAATACCTCCATTAGCTGCTCCAGCAAAAATGGTGTTGGCAGATGTAGGATGTTGTTTTAACACATTAAAGCGTCCACCAATATTTCCAGGCCCTTCTAATAACCAAGGCAGGGTTAAATCTACAGCTTTGCTTTGAGAATTTATATAACGGGTATTTTTTATTTCGTCCATTCGTTTAACAAATAGAGTTTTATTAAACCCATTTGGATATGAACGTTGTTGCATCCAAAGATTATTTGGATAAAGACTTTTTGTTTCTTTAACCGGTTTTTCTAAAAAGGTTTGTTGATTTTGGATAGTAGGTTTTGAATAATTAACCAAAAAAACAGTACCAACTAATAATACTGTTACTGAGAGTAGTTCTAATTTTTTCATTGATTGAAATTTTATTGATTGTAAATGTACGAATTAATTTAAAAACTACAAAAAATATTATGCTTGGGGTTCGAGTGCCTCACCCCACTTAAACGAATGCCTCACCCCACTTAAACGAGTGCCTCACTCTACTAATGTCAAATCAAGTAACTTTCCCCTTAATGTTTCATCTTACACTTAAAAAAGAAATATTCATCAAAAGATATAAAATAACAAACATTACAACTGTCTAAAATCATTTTATTAAGTCAAAACATTTGTTATTTTTGTAAATCTAAAAAAAGAGATTATGGAATACAGAATAGAAAAAGATACTATTGGTGAAGTAAAAGTGCCAGCTGATAAGTATTGGGGTGCACAAACAGAACGTTCTCGCAACAATTTTAAAATAGGACCTTCTGCAAGTATGCCTAAAGAAATTATTGAAGGGTTTGCTTATTTAAAAAAAGCAGCTGCTTATACCAATTGTGAATTAGGCGTTTTGTCTGCCGAAAAAAGAGATTTAATTGCTCAAGTTTGTGATGAAATTCTTGCAGGTAAATTAGATGATCAATTTCCGTTGGTTATTTGGCAAACAGGTTCAGGTACTCAATCTAATATGAATGTTAATGAGGTAATTGCAAACCGTGCACAAGTTCTAGCTGGAAGAGAAATAGGGAAAGGAGAAAAAATATTACAACCTAATGATGATGTAAATAAATCTCAATCGTCTAACGATACTTTTCCTACTGGAATGCACATTGCAGCTTATAAAAAAGTAATGACTAATACCATTCCAAGTGTAGAAAAGTTAAGAGATGCTTTACAAGCAAAATCAGAAGAGTTTAAAGATGTTGTTAAAATTGGTAGAACACACTTAATGGATGCTACACCTTTAACACTTGGTCAAGAATTTTCGGGTTATGTGGCTCAACTTAACCACGGCATTAAAGCATTAAAAAACACCTTGGCTCATTTAAGTGAATTGGCTCTTGGTGGAACAGCAGTTGGAACAGGGTTAAACACGCCAAAAGGATATGATGTTTTGGTAGCTAAATATATTGCAGAATTTACAGATTTACCTTTTATAACAGCTAAAAACAAGTTTGAAGCTTTAGCCGCTCATGACGCCATTGTAGAATCACATGGGGCTTTAAAGCAATTAGCGGTATCTTTAAATAAAATAGCAAATGACATTAGATTGTTAGCATCTGGTCCACGTTCGGGTATTGGTGAAATTATTTTACCTGCCAATGAACCAGGTTCGTCAATTATGCCGGGTAAAGTTAATCCTACTCAGGTAGAAGCTTTAACAATGGTTTGTGCTCAAGTTATGGGTAATGATGTTACCATTACCGTTGCGGGAACACAAGGACATTTTGAATTAAATGTGTTTAAACCTGTAATGGCTTATAATTTTCTACAATCAGCTCAATTGTTAGGAGACGCTTGTGTGTCTTTTACTGATAATTGTGTGGTTGGTATTGAAGCGAATACTAAAAGAATAGAAGAATTACTTAATAACTCTTTAATGTTAGTTACTGCTTTAAATACAAAAATAGGTTATTATAAAGCGGCAGAAATTGCCAACACAGCCCATCAAAACGGAACGACTTTACGTGAGGAAGCCATAAGATTAGGTTATGTTCCTGCTGAGGAATATGACAATTGGGTAGATCCTAAAAAAATGATAGGTGCTTTAGATTAA
>CAYQRJ010000178.1:0-1574 GCA_964419855.1 uncultured Crocinitomix sp. | reverse complement strand
AAACCCTAATTATTATGTCAAACAAAACATCAAATCACTTATTTGAACTTATTAAAAGTTTAAGCAAATCAGAAAAACGATACTTTAAACTATATGCCTCACGCCACACCATTGGCGAACAAAACAACTATGTAATGTTGTTTGATTACATAGACGGTTTAAACCAATATGATGAAGATAAATTATTTCAGCATTTTAAAAACAAAGCTTTCCTTAATCAATTTTCAACCACAAAAAGTAGATTATACCAACTCATTTTAAAAAGTTTAGATTTATTTCATTCATCAAACTCAATAGAAGCACAATTAAATGCTAACATTCACTCGGCAGATATTTTATTTAATAAAGGATTGTATAAACAAGCCGAAAAATTATACAAACAAGCCGAAAAACAAGCGTTAAAACATCACTTTGAACCCATTTTATTAAACATTAAAAATAAAATCAAAAAACTATACGAAAAAGAAATGTATAGTGGATTAACTAACCAAACAATTTCTGATTTATACACAAAAGAACAACAAATTTGTAACAGTATAAACCTCTATAATTTTTTATGGAAAAGTAAAAGTTTATTATTTATAAAAATTAACCAAATTGGTAATGTGCGGACACAAAATGAAATAACAGAATTAGAACAAATTATTAATCCTATAAAACAAATAAATATTGATTGTCAAAACAATCAAATACAATACTTATATCATCATATATTTAGTACGTATTACTTTACGATATATGATTATAAAAAATCTTATTATCATTTAAAACTTAATTTGCAATTAATAAAAAAAGACATTCATTTTTTAAAGCAAAATTTTAATTCTTACTTTTCTGTTTTAACCAATTTAATTTATGTTTGTACTAAGTTAGAGTACTATGATGAAGCCAATCAATTTTTAAATCACTTAAAATCTTTACCTCAATCTAAACATTATAAAAACACCACAGATATTGATGTAAAATATTTTTCGAGTAAATATAGTTTAGAACTATTTTTAAACATAGAACAAAACAATTTTCAAAAAGCTGAGGTTTTAATTAGTGATATACAAGAGTTTTATTTGAATTATGATAAAAAAATAAACGGAATAAGAAAAGCATATATTGATTTTAAAATAGCCACTGTTTATTTATCGCAAAACAAATTTAAAGAGGCTTTAAAATGGATAAATTTTATCATTAATGATAAAGCATTAGATAAAAGACAAGATATTTATTCTTTTGCAAAAATTATTCATTTGATTATTCATTTTGAATTAAAAAATTATAGGTATCTCAATTATGCCTTAACATCTACAAAACGATTTTTAAAAGACAAAAAAAGACTTTATAAATTTGAAGAATTGTTTTTAAAACTCATTTCTAAACTATCTAAACAAGAATTAAATCAATTTGATTTAGAAGAAATATTAACTCCATTTTTAGCAGAAGTAGAACTATTAAAACAAAATAATTTTGAGAAAACAGCTTTTGAATATTTTGATTTTTACACGTGGATAAAAGGTAAAATTGATGGAAAAACCTATTTGGAACTAAAAATGGTGAGTTGATTAAAAAAATCAAATAAAAAT
>CAYQRJ010000177.1:0-6060 GCA_964419855.1 uncultured Crocinitomix sp. | reverse complement strand
ATAAAAATTAAAGCCATTGATGCTAAAAATAATAAAACAGAATTGGTTACATCTGTGGTTTTTTAAACCAACAAAATCGCTCTAAAAACTTACGATATTAACAATTGTGGATAAGTTTAATTTTTAATTGTAGCTCCATTTTGGAATATTTATTGTATTTTCAACCGCTAAACACTAAAAAAACAAAACTATAATTATGAAAAGACTATTATTTTTATCTTTTGTATTTATTGGTTTCTCGGGTTTTTGTCAAGATGAGAATTTGACACCTGAGGAAATCAGATACAGGGATTCAATTGCCAATTTGAATGAAACCAATGCTGCCATTCAAAAATCGCAAGAGGCATACAACGCAGGTATTGCTTTATTTAAACAAAAAAAATACAAAGGCGCTATTAGTAAATTTTCAGAGTCCATAAAATCTGACCCTAATTTTACTCCCGCCTATTACAACAAAGCCATTGCCGAAAATAAAGCTGGACAATATAAAAATGCTGTCAAAACTTTAGATGTTTTAATAGCAAAAAAACCAGGTTACGACAAAGCTTATTTTCAAAGAGGAATTGCTTATGAAGGGTTAAACGATTATTTAAACTCAGAAAAAGATTTTCAAAAATCTATAGAGTTAAATCCAAAAAATCCTAAAGCTTATTACAATTTTGGTACTTTAAAGTTTATGCAAAAAGATTATGAAGCCGCCATCAAACAATTTACAAAAACCATTGAACTTGACCCAAATAATGCTTATGCTTATAATGACAGAGGGTCTTGTTACAGAATGATGGGTAAATATCCTCAAGCCATAAAAGATTACGAAACAGCAGCACGTAAAAACGGAAACTTAGCGTTTGTTTTAAACAATATTGGTTCTACAAAAACAAAAATGAAATTGTATGATGATGCTTTAAAGGCATTTAACAGAGCCATAAGCATTGACCCTAAATTTTATTTGGCTTATAACAACAGAGGTGTAACCCAACTAAGACAAGGTAGAGCGCAAGACGCCATTAAAGACTTTACAAAATGTATTGAAATTAATCCTAATTATGCGCCAGCATATAGCAACAGGGCGGGTGCTAAGTTTAAAAATAAGGATTACAAAGGTGCTTTAGCTGACGCCAATAAAGCCATTCAAATGAATCCTAAATTAGCTGATGCTTATGTTAACAGAGGAATGGCAAAAGAAATGTTAAGAGATATGTATGGTGCTTGTGAAGATTGGCAAAAAGCCCGTGAATTAGGATCTGAATTAGCCAAAAATTATCATTCATCTAACTGTTCAAACTAAAAAAATTATACAATGAAAAAATATATATTATTAACCCTATTGAGTTTTACAATAAGTGCCATTTCTTTTGCACAAGATGTAGAATTTAAAGCGTCTAACTTTAAAGACGATAAAGAAGGCTTTAAAAAAGCAAAAGCCGAAATGGAAGCTGGAACTGAATTATGGGAACTTGGAAATCAAGCTGTTTTTATGGTACACGATCCAAAATTAAACTATAAAAAAGCGTTACAACATTTTGAAAAAGCCTACAAATTTAATCCTAAATCGGCTGAAGTGAACTTTAAAATTGGCGTGTGTTATGCTCATTCGTCTGACAAAGCCAAATGTGTTAAATATTTTGAGGAGGCTTATAAATTAAATCCTGATGTTGACCCGTTTATGAATTATTATATGGGTTACACCAAACAATTAAAGGGAGAATATAAAAAAGCCATTTCATTTTACGACAACTTTATTAGCGAATATAAAAAAGCCGATAATTTTTCAAAATTTGTAAAAAAACGAAAAAAAGAATGTGTGGCCGCTATTAAATTAGAAGATGACCCTAAACGTGTGTGGGTTGATAACATTAAAGAAATCAATACTGAATATAACGATTTTGCCCCTACCATTACTATGGATGGTGAAGAATTAGTATTCAGCTCAAATCGACCAAACGGACACACTCCTAATGAAGTTGGTGAATATGATGACGATATTTATATTACCTCTTTTGAAAACGGAAAATGGGCAAAGGTTAAACCCATTAAAGGAAATATTAATACAGATAAAAATGACATCACTAACAACCTGTCTTTTGATGGAACATCTTTATTGATAAGTCAAATTAATAAAGATGGAAACTATGATATTTATGAAACGTTTTTAAAAGGTGACCATTGGACAAACCCAGTTAATTTTTCGCCAAATATTAATTACAAAGCCAATGACACTTACGCTTGTTATGATCCTGGAAATGTTTATATTTATTACGCCAGAGATAATGCTAACGGGAGCAGAGGATATGACGTTTACATATCGGGAGTAATGAACAGACCACAACGTAAATACGGGACACCAAGACCTGTATCAGAAATCTCATCTCCTTTTAATGATGGACCAATTTATATTCATCCAAGTGGAAAATATTTGTATTTTGCTTCAGAAGGATTTAACTCTATGGGTGGTTATGATATTTTTATGTGTAAAAGAGAAGGGCAAAAATGGGGTAAACCGATTAATTTAGGCTACCCAATTAATACACCTTATGATGATTTCTTTTTTGCGGCTACGGCTAACGGAAAATATGCTTACATTACTTCTAATAGAGCTGGTGGAAAAGGCGGGTACGACATTTACAAAGTAACCTTTTGGGGTCCAGAAAAATCTCCTGCTTTAATGGTAGAGGATTATTTATTAGCCTCTGTTGCCAAACCTATTAACGACCCTCAAATTGAGGAAGCTGTAAAGGTAACTGAAGCAGCTAATTTTACAGTTTTTAAAGGTAAAACCATTGATGCCTTAACCAAAAAAGCAGTTGAAGCCGTTATTGAAATCACCGACAATAAATCAGGGAAAATTATAGAAACCTTTACAACTAACTCCGCTACGGGTAAATTTTTAATTTCATTACCGTCTGGCGGAAATTATGGTATTGCTGTTAAAGCAGATGGATATTTGTTCCATTCAGAAAACTTTGACATTCCTGTTGGTAGTGCTTATAATATGGTAAACAAAACCATTGAGCTTAAAAACATTAAAGTAGGTAGTAAAATTGCTTTGCGTAACATCTTTTTTGACACAGGTAAATCTACACTTAGACCAGAGTCTAACACAGAGTTAGATAGATTGGTTAAATTGTTAAAAGATGTACCTTCTTTAAAAATAGAATTATCAGGACATACTGACAACACTGGCTCTGCAAGTGGAAACGAAAAACTATCGCAAGCAAGGGCTAATGCCGTTGTAGCTTATTTAGTTAGCAAAGGGGTTTCTAAAAGCAGATTAACTGCTAAAGGTTACGGTTCATCAAGACCAATTGCACCTAATAGCACAGCTGAAGGACGTCAACAAAATAGACGTACCGAATTTGAAATTATTGCCAATTAACCAAAACAAATAACCATAAAAGCCGTTCCTTATTTTATTTGGAACGGCTTTTTAACACCTCAATTAATCTTATCCAACTGATTCTTATCGCCAGATTTGGATAAAGTAATAAAGCAACCAATAATATAAAACCGAGTGGCAGGCGAATTAATAATTTGTTTTTCGTAAACACCTTGCGCATTAGGTGTACTTGAAAATTGATACCCATATTGCTGTTGATAACCTAATACATTGGTTACCGACCCATAAAAAATTACATTTTCTCTGTACAAAAAACTTGCATTTATGTTTAACGATTGGTAAGCTTTCATTTTCTCACTGTTAAATTCTGCTTTATTTGGGTCGTTATAAAAACGTGGTGATGAGTAATTGAAAGACATTCCTAACAATGTTCTCCATTTACTAATCCAATGCTTATACACTACTGATAAGTTGTGTTTTGATGCAAATGATGGCACTGCGTAGTCAGGAAAATTTAAGTAATCTCTTTGGGTGTCCATATACGAATAGGATATCCAATAGTCACCATTTTTAATGGTTTTTTTATCTCTAAAAAACACATCTAAACCATAAGCATACCCCCGACCTGTATTAGTGTAATAATCGGTGGAGTAAAATTCATAATGACTATCGTATTTAATTAAATGTGTATAGTCTTTATAATACACTTCTGCCCTAAAAGTTCGTTTGTTTTTGTTGTAGGTATAATTCAACATCAATTGCAGAGCTTGTTCAAAATTAACTTTATCAGTGTAAATCAAATACTTTTTGTTTGGTGTTTGACTAAACAAACCATAAGCCAAGGACACATCAGAATATTTACCCGTTTTGTAAGCTAAAGATATCCTTGGTGACATTTTTTGTTTTTTTAAGTACGTTGAATAATCATAGCGACCTCCAAATCTTACAACAAACTTTTTAGTGAATAAATATTGTCCTTCTGCAAACCCTGCTATGTTGTGATTATTAAAATCAAATCCGTTATCAAAATAAGATGTGTTTACATTGTATTTGTATGCAGTTGAAATCATCTCTACCCCAAACAACCCTCTAAATTTATTAGAAAACCTCCCTTTAACTCTTGCTTTAAAATGCGACCCATTGGTTTGTTTTTTCAAAGCTGTATTTTCTTGTATTAAATCATTATTATTTAAGTTATATCCACCCATTAAAGCAAACGTCCAATTATCAGTTAACTGACCAACATAAGAGGTGTTTAAATATAAATTTTTATTTAAAAGTTCTGTTTTTAAATCCTTTTTTAGGTCAATGTTATAATTAAATAATTTAAAATTTGAATAATTATAATTGCCATAAAACTTAAACATTCCGTTTTTGGTTTTTTGCCTAAAATTCAATGCGCCTTCATAAGATTCTGGCATTTTTACCCAATTAATATTGTTTTTAATCAATTGATAGTAAGGTTTTAAATTCATATAATCAAAGCTAGACGTAAGTGAACCATTTTTCCATTTTTTAGTTCCTGCTAACCCCAAACTTACGCTTAAAACACTAATATCTAATTGATCTTCTGTTGCCAGCCCTTTGGTTTCTAACAATAAAACTGACGACATAGCATTACCGTATTCAGCCGAAAAACCACCAGTGCTAAACACATTACCACTGAACATAAATGGATTATATCTGCTCCTAACAGCCGTGTTTGGTGCAGATGAATTATAAGGATTATGTACAATAGTTCCATCAATAAAGGTTTGACTTTCGTTAGATGAACCACCTCTTACAAACAATTTACCTGATTCTCCATTAGTGGTTGTTCCAGGTAAAAATTGAAGGGCATTAATCACATTTCCGCTTGCACCTGGTGTTGTTATCATATCTAATGAATTAATGGTAACCGCTTTCTTTTTATCACTGGCTTCAAATGTCCCAACCGAAATAGTAACCATCTCCAATTCATTATATTTCTCCTTTAACTCAACATTTACTACCATTTTATTAGATGTAATTTTTAATGCCAGTATTTTTGATTCATAACCAACAAATCTTACCAATAAATAAACAGAATCTTTTTGAGTAGTTGTAAATTGATAATCACCATTTACATCAGTTAACCCAGCATCATAAGTTCCTTTAATCATAACTGATGCACCTATTAGAGGTTGATTACTACCCGTTATTTTTCCTTTTATTGTAGTCTGGGAAAATAATATATACTGAAACATAATGGATGTTATTACAAAAATTTTTTTCATTGTTTTAATTTTCTGCAAAGATTAGGTAAACATAAACTACATCAAACTTAAATAAACCCAAGTGTCAGATTTACTTACTGAATTGTAAAATCACAAAAAGAATAACCTAACTTATTTGTATTTAAAAAATAATCATTAAATTTGCACGCCCTTAATAAAGATTAAGGCTTGGGTTGTGTCCAAAAATAAAATAATTATAATAAAAACACAGCTATTAACAAACGTATCGACTCCGATTACTATCGGAATAGGCACAACAAATTGCAGATGTGGTGACCCCGATAGAAATCGGGAGGTAGTCACGCTAGACTTGCGGATGTGGTGACCCCGATAGGAATCGGGAGGTAGTCACGCTAGACTTGCGGATGTGGTGACCCCGATAGGAATCGGGAGGTAGTCACGCTAGACTTGCGGATGTGGTGACCCCGATAGAAATCGGGAGGTAGTCACGCTAGACTTGCGGATGTG
>CAYQRJ010000176.1:0-6093 GCA_964419855.1 uncultured Crocinitomix sp. | reverse complement strand
TTAATGCAATTTCCATTTTTGGATTAACATCCGATAAAAAACTAATTTCAGTATATCCGTCAACAGATAAACCTACAATAACTTCTGTTTTATCAAAGGTTAATCCTTCTTTGTTGTGTGCGTCATTTTCTTTTTTAATAAAGATGTAATATTTTCCTTGCTCCTCTACAACAGCTTCATCAGGAACAACAGTGGTGTTATAATCATCAACAGATAAATGTCCATTAATGTACATACCAGGAATTAAACTGCCTTTATCACTTTCAATATCGGCGTGAATGTGTAGGGCTTTTGGGTTGGTTTCAAATACAGGGCTAATGTTATGTACTTTAGCTTGATAAATTTTGTTAGAATTTAAAGTTGAAAATTCAATAGATTGTCCTACAGATATTTTGTTAATGTCTTTTTCATACACCATAAAGTCGGCGTGCATATCGTTGGTGTTAACCACTTCAAAAAGTTTGGTCATTGGCTGTGCATAAGCACCAACATTGGTTTCAACTACACTAACAAAACCATTAAAAGGCGATACAATATTTATAGCTGCATATACTTTTCCACCAGCCACACTTTTGGTATTAATTCCTAAAATTTGAAGTTGAGTTTTTTGTCCTTCTACAATTCCCTTTAGTTTATTGTATTCGCTTTCTGTTTTTTGAAAAGATTTATCAGAGGTAACTTTCTCTTGATTTAATGTTTTTTGGCGTTGGTATTCTTGTTCCAAATATTTTAAATCATTTAGGTTAGAATGATAAGAGGTTTGCAAATCTATAAAATCGGGATTTTGTAAAGTAGCTAATACTTGTCCCTTTCTAACTCTATCGCCTTCAATAACAAATATTTTTTTAACAATTCCACCTTTTATGGGACTAATATCCGCTTTGGATTGAGGTGGCACCTCTAGTGTACCATTAATTTGAATTTTAGCCCCCATATTTTTATGTTCAACTGTTCCTGTTTTTAAATTTAATGATTCAATTTGTTTTGGATTCAAATGAACTTCTGTTTCACTTTCGTGTTCGTGTGAATGTGCACCTGTATCTTTATTATGTTCATCTGTGCTTGAACTATTGCAAGCTGTTAAAAATAACCCTAAAAATAATAGGGTAATGTTTATATTTTTTAATGTTTTCATCTTTTTTTAAATTTTAATTATTTTACTCCAATTAAATATTCAATCGCAATAATTGATTGATTGTAACTGTTAACTAGTTTTAAATAGTTTGTTTTTATTTCAATAGCATTATTCAATACTTGATAGTATTCTAAGTAACCAATGTTTCCGCTAGCATAGCTCTTATTAGCATTATCAATCATTAAATCGGCTTGGGGTAGGGCAGAATTTTCGTAATAATCTAACAAAGATTTGTATTTATAAAAATCTTGCACCACTCTCTCAAACTGACCATTTAAGTAAACTTGATAATTATAGGCGTTAGTTTGGGCAATTTGTTGGTCCATCTGTTTGGCTTTGTTTTTTGCTAAATCATCTCTAACAAAAATAGGAATAGATACAGTGGCTTGAACACCTTGAAATCGGTAATCGCTACCCAAGTAAGTATTAACACCATTAATGTCATAATTACCTTTCATTGACATATTGAAGTAGCCAATTGAAAAATCAGGTAAAATATTAGCTTTATTTACTTTATACTCTTGTTCTTTAACCTGAATTAAATTTTGATAATATTTCAATTGTGGATTATTTGCTAAGGCAGATGAATCTATATCTAAAGTCAACGTTTTTTTTAGGTTAGAATCATCAATTTCATCAACCTTTATTTTTTGATACATTAAAGCTTGTAAAACAGCTTTGTAAATTTTAATGTTAGATTGATTTTCATTTAATTTTGCTTGTACACCAATCCATTTCGACTCAGCAGTTACTTGTTCTAAATAGGTACTCTCTCCTGTGTTAAATTTAAGTTGAGATGCTCTAAAAAAACGTTCAAACAAACTGTCTTGATACATCAATAAATCATTTAATTGATTGAGATATACAATTTGATAAAAGTTTAATTTAATCTCTTTAATTAAATCATTTTGAGTAACTAACTTTTGATGCTCACCTTGTGCAATATAAGCCTGATTAAGTTGTTTTTGATGGGTGTAAACAGTTGGAAATTTAAAATTTTGATCAATTGTAAAACCAAAATCTTTTTCTAAACTGTTATATTGCCCATATTGCATTCCAAAATTGGTTTTATCTAAACCAAATGATGTTTTTTTAAGGGTGTTCAGCTTATCAATTTCTTGATTAACAGCTTTAATGTTTCCATTGTTTTCAACACCAATTTTTATGGCTTGCTCAAGTGTTAAAGGGGTGTTTTGAGCCACAGACAAAAAAGGTATCATCATAAAGATTACCCCAATTGTTTTAGTTATAATATTTTTAAAATTCATAATTTATTTATTTTTACTTTCAACAATTTGATATAAAACAGGCATAACAATTAAAGTAAGAAAAGAAGCGGTTAACATTCCACCAATAACTACTGTAGCTAAAGGTTGCTGAACTTCTGCTCCGGCACTGGTTGATATTGCCATTGGTAAAAAACCTAAAATATCGGTAGATGCGGTTAAAAATATGGGTCTAATTCGCTCTTTTGTGCCTTTTACAATACGCTCTTTTAAACTTATTCCTTCTTTTTTGAGTTCGTTCATTGATGTGATTAAAACCAAACCATTTAATACAGCCACACCAAACAAAACAATAAATCCAACCCCAGCCGAAATACTAAAAGGCATATCTCTAAGCCAAAGAGCAAATACACCTCCAATTGCAGACAACGGAATTGCCATATAAATCATAACGGTTTGAATAAAAGATTTTAAGGCAAAATATAACAACACAAAAATGAGGATTAATGCAATAGGCACAACAATCATTAATCGAGCTTTGGCGCGTTCTAAATTTTCAAACGACCCGCCATATTTAATGTAATAACCCGGTGGTAGTTCTAATTGTGCTTCTAATTTAGTTTGAATGTCTTTTACAACAGATTCAACGTCACGTCCTCTTACATTAACACCAACATAAGTTCTGCGATTTGTACCTTCTCTTGATATTTGCATAGGACCCGGTACGTATTCAATGCTCGCCACCTGACTTAATGGAATTTGATTGCCATCTGCTAAGGGCACAAACAAGTTTTTTAAATCGTGAATACTTTTTTTATTTTCATCTGTAAGGCGAACCACTAAATCAAAACGTTTTTCGCCTTCAAACACCACACCAGCTGTTTCGCCACTAAAGGCAGTTCTAATGGTAGTGTTTAAATCTTTAATATTTAAGCCGTATTGCGACATTTTTAAACGATTGTATTTTACAGTCATTTGAGGTAATCCTTGGGTGGCTTCAATTTTAACATCACCAACTCCATCAACTGTACTAATAATTTGCCCCATTTTTTCAGCGTAATTTGCTAAAACATTTAAGTCTTCACCAAACAATTTTACAGCAACATCTTGTCTTACACCAGTCATTAATTCATTAAATCTCATTTCAATGGGTTGCGAAAATTCATGATTAACTCCAGGTAAAAACTTTAGAGTATCTTTAATCATTTCTATAAGTTGTTCTTTGGTTTCAAATGTTTCCCACTCAGCTTGTGGTTTTAAAATTAAAAACATATCCGCTAAATCTAATGGCATAGGGTCGGTTGGAATTTCGGCTACACCAATTTTTGAAATCACATTGGTAATTTCAGGAAAAGAATTGACTAACTTTTTTTCAATGGCGTGACAAACTTTTTCGGTTTCTTCTAATGAACTACCGGGTTTTAAAATGGCGTGCATTGCTAAATCACCCTCATCTAACTGAGGAACGAATTCGCCTCCCATTTTGCTAAATGTAAAAACAGAAACAATTAACAAAATTAAAGAGGTAACCAAAACCACAATTTTACGTTTTAAAGCTAATAACAGAACAGGTTCGTAAATTTTAGTTAGCCAATTGATAAATCTATCACCAATACCTAATTTTTGTGATGGTTTTTTACTCATAAACAAAGATGCCATCATTGGAACATAAGTTAAGCATAAAACCATAGCCCCAATTACTGCAAAACTAAATGTCATTGCCATTGGGGTAAACATTTTACCCTCTACACCTTGCAAGGTTAAAATAGGAATAAATACAATTAAAATAATAAGTTGACCAAAAAAGGCGGCGTTCATCATTTTTGAGGATGATTGATAAGAAATATCGTCTAAATCATCTTGAGAGAGTTTATCTTTTTGTAATTTATTGACTCTAACCATAGTGTAAAACACTACGCTTTCTATAATAATTACTGCTCCGTCAACAATAATTCCAAAATCTATTGCGCCTAAGCTCATTAAGTTGGACCATACGCCAAACATATTCATCATAATATAGGCAAACAATAAAGATAAAGGAATGGTTGATGCTACAATTAAACCGCCTCTAAAATTTCCTAAAAACAACACCAAAACAAAAATGACTATGAGTCCGCCTTCAATTAAGTTGTTTTGAACGGTTGATGTAGTTCTGTTGACTAAATCTGAACGGTCTAAAAATGGAACAATTTTAACACCTTCAGGTAAAGATTTATTAATTTGTACAACACGTTTTTTTACATTGTTAATCACTTCCTCAGAATTTGCTCCTTTAAGCATCATTATCATTCCACCCACCGCTTCTTTACCATTTTTACTTACTGCTCCGTACCTTATTGCTTTTCCAAATCTAACTTTTGCGACATCTTTAATTAAAATGGGTTTGTTATTTATGGATTTAACAACAGTGTTTTTAATGTCATCTAAAGAATTAATTAGTCCTTCTCCTTTAATAAAATTGGCTTTGTGATTTTTAACAATGTAAGCCCCTCCGGTATTTTCGTTGTTTGATTCCACTGCTTTAAAAATATCAGCAATGGTTACATCCATACTTTTAAGGTTGTTGGGGTCAACAGCTACTTCATATTGTTTAATATGTCCTCCAAAACTATTTACCTCAACTACACCCGGCAACATTGACATTTGACGCTTAACAATCCAATCCTGAAATGTTCTCAAATCGGTGGGTGAGTAGTTGTTTTTATGTTTGTCATCTACCTCTAAGGTGTATTGATAAATCTCTCCTAAACCAGTAGAGATAGGACCCATAAAAGGCTCGCCAAATTTAGGGGGAATTTCTTGTTTAACATCCGATAATTTTTCGGCAACCAACTGACGTGGTAAGTAGGTATCCAAATCATCTTCAAACACAATGGTTACAACCGATAAACCAAACCTTGAAATAGAACGTATTTCAATTACACCTGGCAAGTTTGACATGGCTAACTCAACAGGATATGTTACAAATTGTTCAATATCTTCTGTACCTAAATTAGGAGATACTGTAATGACTTGTACCTGATTATTAGTAATGTCGGGCACAGCATCAACTGGTACTTTTTGCATTGAATAGATACCTACTCCTATCCAAGCTATCATCATTAAACCAATAATGAGTTTATTTTTTATTGAGAATAATATAATTTTATTTATCATTTTTTTAATTATTTAATATTTATGTTGATAGAATATTTACACGTATTAGTAAAATATTCAATAGATATAACAATAGAACAACATTAAAAATAATGCAGATAACTATTATTAATTTAGATGAATTAAATAGTGAAAATGCTACTTAATTTTATGATAAAAAAGGAGGGCCTCTACGTGACTGAGAGGTGGTTAATGAAATTAAATTACCCTTTTGGTATAAATCACATTGATTAAAAGACCAATTAAAATTAGATAATGAAAACGTTAAATGAATTAAAACAGCACCATCATTAAAATGATTAAATTGATTAGAGGGTGAAATTTTAAACTGTTGATGTTCTACCAATTGATGGTCGCATTCATTAGAGTGGTGATAGTGAGAATCACTAAAAAAACATACTATTAAATCTATAATTCCAGTATCACAATGGTCGTTGTGAGTAATACAATTTTCGGTTGGGGTGTCGCATTTGTGATGTGAATGTATGTGTTGATTTTCATTTTCAGCCCTAACCTCAGGAAAGTGTTCAGAATAAAAACCATTAACATGTGGCATTAATGAATGTGCAAACGATA
>CAYQRJ010000175.1:4344-6112 GCA_964419855.1 uncultured Crocinitomix sp. | reverse complement strand
ATTAAAAAACGACCGCTCTATAGTTGATGAATTGTTAGCATAAAATAACAAAAAAACCTATCTCAATTCAAACTCATCAGCATCTAAATAAGCCGGAAATTTAGTTGTGATATCGTTTAAAACAGATTTTTTTAATTGAATAAGTTGTATGTCTTTTTGGTGTGGAATAGCTTTATACATTACTTGTCCCCAAGGGTTAATGACGGTAGAATCTCCAGAATGTTCAACTTGGTTTCCGTCTGCTCCTACTCGATTAATACCTAAACAATATACTTGATTTTCAATGGCTCTAGCTTGTAAAAGTGCAGACCATATATTTGACCTAATTTTTGGCCAATTGGCAACGTAAATCATTACGTCATATTCTTTTTTATTGTTAATGGTTCTATTTCTACTAAACACTGGAAAACGTAAATCATAACAAACTTGTAATAAAATGTTCCATCCTTTTAAATGATGAATTATTCTTTGATTACCTTTAGAAAAATGCTTGTTTTCATCACCCATTCTAAATAAATGAGCCTTATCGTAGTGAGTTTCAATACCTTTTTCAGACACCACCACAAACCTATTAAAATACTGTCCGTTTTCCTCAATAATTAAACTACCCCCAATTTGACAATTTAACGTTTTTGCCCATTTTTGCATCCATTTTACCGTAAAACCGTCCATTTTTTCACAAAACTGAGCAGTTTTCATAGTAAATCCAGTTAAAAACATTTCGGGTAATAAAATTAAATCAGCCGTATTTGGACGAATATAATTGAAAATATTATCTTCTATTTGTTTAATATTAGCTAGTTTATCTTCCCAAATTATATCCGTTTGGCATAAAATCAAGTTTAAATCAGTCATTTGTTTAGTGTTGTTTAGTAAAGATGTGGATTGTTTTGTTGTTTTTACACATTACAAATGTAGTTGATTTTTAAAACTTATGTTAAACCCGCACTAATTTTAAATATTTTCAATTAATTTTACAATCAAAATAAAGTTTACTAAAATTAACGGGCTTTGAAAAAAATAAAGTTTATTGTTGGCATTACAGGTGGCAGTGGGGTTGGCAAAACCACGCTTATAAAAAAATTGTATAAAGAATTTGAGGGTAAAATAACAACTTTATCTTTAGACAATTATTACAAACCTAAACAGGAGCAAGTTAAAGACCAAAACGGTGTAACTAATTTTGATTTGCCCACAGCATTAGATACCCAGCAACTCGAAAAAGACTTGTTACAACTTTTAGAAAACAAACCCATTAAACAAAAAATTTATACTTTTAATAATCCAGATAAAGCGGATGAGTTTTTATTAATAGAACCCAACGAAATATTAATTGTGGAAGGGTTATTTGTGATGCACTATCCTTTTGTTAAAGAAAGATTAAATTATTCAGTTTATTTATCGGTTAAATCAGAATTACAGTTAGAAAGACGTTTAAAGCGTGATATGACTGAAAGGAACTATACCAAAGAATCTATCATTTATCAATGGGAAAATCACGTTATTCCTGCTTATGATCAATTTGTTAGACCCTATAAACCACTAGCAGATTTAATTATAACCAATAATGAACACTTTGACGAAAACATTCACGTGTTAACTGATGTCATACACCAAAACATTGATTAATGGCTGAGGAACTTATCATAATAAACGGTAAAAGAGCAGATGTTTATCAATCGTTATTGCCGCAAATAAAAGCTTTGGTTGAGGGTGAACCTAATTTAATTGCTAACTTATCTAACATTTGTGCGGCTTTACGTCAGGC
>CAYQRJ010000175.1:0-4244 GCA_964419855.1 uncultured Crocinitomix sp. | reverse complement strand
GTACAATTAATTTTAGATGTTGACAGTCATTTGTTAGATGATTTTAATGAGATTGATCAACAATATTTAGAACAATTAGCACAAATTATATCCAATTTATTATGAGGTTGATTTTATCAATAGTTTTATTCTTATTGGTGGCATCTTGTGCTCAAGTTGTTCCTTTAACTGGTGGCGAAAAGGACATTTACGCCCCAACTATTGATTCATCAAAAACTTTTCCGCTAAGTGGAACAACCAATTTTAAAGGTGATGAAATAAAAATTAAATTTAATGAATACATCAAGCTAAAAAACCCATCTGACAACATCATTATTACACCTCAACTAAAAGAAAAACCTACCATAAGTGTAAAAAACAAAACATTTAAACTTAAATTTAACGAACCACTAGAGCCAAACACCACTTATGTTATAAATTTTAATGGGGCTATTCAAGACATTACAGAAAAAAATGATTCTATTTTTCAATATGTATTTTCAACTGGCAATTATATTGACTCATTAAGTATTTCGGGATTAGTAACTGATGCTTACACCAATTTGCCTCTTAAAAAAGTACTTATTGCTGTTTATCCCGTTCAAAATTGTAAAGATGTTCCTTTTGATTCAATTCCTTATAAAATTAAACCTACTTATTTAAGTCAAACCAACACAAATGGTCAATATATAGTTAGTTATTTAAAATCCCAATCTTTCTTTGTGTTTGCTATTGAGGATAAAAATAAAAATTTAATGTTTGATGCAGATGATGAAAAAATTGGGTTTATCTCTCAACCTATTAATTTAACTACCTCTAAAGACTCTGTTGATTTTAGATTATTTTCTGTTAAATCAACTGAAACCAAATTAAAAAACACATCATTTGATTACCCCGGCAAATTAACTTTGGTATTTTCAAACCCTCCCCAACAATTTAAAATACGAGCAGATGTCAATTTATTAGAAGAAAATACGCTACAAAAAGATTCTTTAATTTATTGGACGGAAACATCTCCTTCAAAATCTATGCAATTTTATTATCAGTTAAACAATTCAGAGGAAGATACCATAAAACCCATTTATCATTTACCAAAAAAAATAGATAAACCTTTAAAAATGTCTTTTAACTTAAAAGGCGGACGACTTCAGCCTAATGAAAATTTAATATTATCAGTTACAGAACCCATTAATATGGTTGACACCACAAAAATACATTTTTTTAACGCAGATAGTAACACAGTATATATTGATTTTAAAATAAACGACTTATTTAATGTTGAATTTTACACTTATAATTCGCCAGCAGTTTATTTTACGGTTGATTCTTTAGCTGTTGAATCAATTTATAATCATTTTACAATAAAAAAAGTAACCAAACCTATTAAAAATTATAAAGCAGAGGAATATTATGGTACCATTAACATCACTTTAGATTCACTAACAAATAACCATTACATTTTTGAGTTATTAGATACAAAAAATAAAGTAGTTGATACCGTTTACATTAATTCAGTTCAGACACAAATTACATTTAATAACATTCCGGCTGGCACTTATCATTTACGAATGATTAAAGATGACAATCAAAATAAAAAATGGACAAGCGGAAGTTTAATTAAAAAACAACAGGCAGAAAAAGTTTATTTTTTAGCAGAACCGATTAAGTTACGAGCTAAATGGACGTCTGAAATTATTTGGACTATTAAACCTTAAAAAAATGACAGAGCAAGACGAAAAATTTATGCAACGAGCCATTGATATGGCAGAAAAAGGGATGGATTCTAAAGCAGGTGGTCCTTTTGGTTGCGTTATTGTTAAAAATGGAAAAATAATAGCAGAAGGACACAATGAAGTTACCTCAACCAACGATCCCACAGCTCACGCAGAGGTAGTAACCATTAGAAAAGCGTGTAAAACACTAAATTCTTTTCAGTTAGATGATTGTACCATTTACACCTCTTGCGAACCTTGTCCTATGTGCTTAGGCGCAATTTATTGGGCTAGACCTAAACAGGTGTTTTATGCTTGTAACAAGACAGATGCTGCTAAAATTAATTTTGATGACCAATTTATTTATGAGGAATTAGATAAGGGCATTGAAAATCGTTCTATTACTTTTACCCCAATTTTAAGACAGCAAGCCATTAAAGTGTTTAACAAGTGGGACAGTATGTCAGACAAAACTGAATATTAATTTATGTTTTTCAAAAAAATATTGCCTCAATTAGATGCTAATTTGCAAGCCAAGGGTATTACAGAACCTAATGTTTTACAACAACAAGTCATTTCAAAAATAAAAGCGGGTTATAATGTTAATATTATAGCGGATAAGGAAACAGGAAAAACAACTTTAGCATTAATTAATGTAATTAACAAGCTAAGGTATGCTCAAGGAGATAATCCAAGAGCACTTATTTTTGTTAATGATAAAGCAGCGGCTCTTATAATAGAAGAACAATTTAAAGCGTTAGCAAAAGGCACTGATTTAAGAGTTTATCCTATTTTTGAAGAACAACAAATAGACAAGCAAAAAGATGCGGTGTATTTAGGAGTAGATGTAGTCATTGGAACACCAAAAAGGCTGTCTAAACTTTATTCATTAAACGGGTTAAATTTAAGAGAGTTAAAACTGTTTATTGTAGATGATGCTGATGCCCTTGAAAAAACGGCTGTTCATTCAGATATTATTAGACTAAGTGATGCCGTTAATAAATGCCAATATATCATTTTATCCTCTAAACACAACAATCGCATTGATAAAATAAAACAGTCAATTAACCAAAAAGGACAAAGAATTGAGAATATTAAACTGTAGATTCTTTTATAAATATATAGTTTTTAAAACCTCACATTCATTTTGCCAAGTTAACTGTTTTGATGCTGTTTTTGTGTTAGCTTTAAAGGTTTGGTATAATTCTTTATCACTTAACATTTTATTAATAGCATTGGCAATGGTGGTGGGTTGATGGTTTTCTACTACTACACCAACATTATAATCTGTTACTATTTTTTTAACCTCTGTTAAATTAGATACTAATAATGGAGTACCTGCGTGTATGTAATCAAAAATTTTATTGGGTAAAGAAAATCTGTAATTGATATTGGTATCTTTATCTAAAGAAATGCCAATGTCAGACAAGGCAGTAAAATTCATTAATTCATCATAAGGGCGTTTTCCAAAAAACAATACTTTATCTTCCAAATTCTCAGCTTTAACTTTTTGTTTTAAAATTGGAATAACATCTCCATCTCCAACAAAAATGAGTACACAATTATCTACTAACTTTATGGCTTCAATAGTTTCTTCTGCCCCTCTGTCAATATTAATTCCTGCTCCTTGTATAATAACAATATTTTTGTCTTCTGGTAAACCTAATTCTTTTTTAGAATAGGTTGTTTTTACTGTTTTAATATCAGATATGTTTCTAACAACTTTTACCTCTTTTTTATATTCTTTTCTGTACAAGTTAGCAATAGATTCATTAACAGTGTACATTTTATCGGCTTTAGGTAGATATTTTTGTTCAATTTTACGCCATATATGTTGTACTTTTGGTCTATTTAATATTTCTGGCACACCTAAAAAATATTCGTGAGAATCATAATATAATTTACAGGTAGGTTTAAATTTTTTAGCCCAACTATTAGCCAATAGAGTATCTAAATCGTTACTTAATAAAGCATTAGTTTTATGAAATAACAAGTAAAAAAACAATCTAATGTTGTAAGCAGCATAAAATTTCGCCCCTTTTGTAAAAGGAAGTTTAAACCTAACTGTCTTATAAGGTGTTTTTGGTAATGGTTTACTGTTTTTAAGTTGTCTGCCACAAAGGATAACCTCATAACCGTTATTTACTAAAAATTCACAAACCCGTCTAACCCTTTGGTCTGTGTAAATGTCGTTTGTAACCGATACAATTATTTTTTTTTGTTTACCCACTAATGCAAATGTAATAAACCTAAGTTATAATTTTAGTTTTGAGTTGTCTTTTTAGTATCTGTTCCACACCAATAAATAAAATAACCCGCAAAATTCACCACTATATTATCATCACTTAATTTAAACAAAGCTAATTCCTTGAATTTTTGCGGTTAAGGTTATTGAAATAATAGTGTCCTAAGAAAATTTAGTCAAATGCTAGCATCAGTTCCCTACCTGTTAGCAGATGGAAGTGTTTTTAAGGGTAGTTTTGTGTTTTTTAAGTATTAGCGTCAGTTCAAGTGATTTTAAAGTAAATACGCTAGTATTTACTTTAAAATTGT
>CAYQRJ010000174.1:0-6156 GCA_964419855.1 uncultured Crocinitomix sp. | reverse complement strand
AAGAAAAAGTGTATTTCAAAAATTTGGGGATACCTTGGGAATTTCAAAAATCTCACATCTAAACAAAGCTAATTCCATGAATTTTTGCGGTTAAATTGACAATTTTTCTTTAATCTCATTAAGCGTATCTTTTACTTCATTCAAATCAAAGGAAGTGACTAGCTTAATGCGGTACTCTTTAAAGTGAGGAATACCTTTAAAATAGTTAGAATAATGGCGTTTCATTTCGTTAATGGCAAGTATTTCACCCTTCCATTTGATTGACATTTCAAGGTGTTCTAAAGCCGCATCAGCCCTTTCTGTAATGGTTGGAGGAGCTAATGTTTCACCTGTTTTTACAAAATGTTTAATTTCGTTAAATATCCACGGGTTACCAATAGCGGCTCTACCAATCATGATGCCATCAACGCCAAATTTATTTTTATATTCAACTGCTTTTTGAGGAGAGTCAATGTCACCATTACCAAAAATAGGAATGTTAATTCTAGGGTTATTTTTTACATTGGCAATCAATGACCAATCAGCCTCACCCTTATACATTTGTTTACGGGTTCGTCCGTGAATTGATAAGGCTTCAATACCAACATCTTGCAAGCGTTCTGCTACCTCTTCAATATACTTAGTTTCATCATCCCAACCCAAACGAGTTTTTACCGTTACAGGAATATTAGTCATTTCAACAATTGCCTTAGTCATTTCAACCATTTTTGGAATGTCTTGCAAAATTCCAGCCCCTGCTCCTTTGCACGCAACTTTTTTAACTGGGCAACCGTAATTAATGTCAATAATGTCGGGGTTAGTTTGTGCAACAATTTCTGTTGTACGTTTCATAGATTCAATATCGTGCCCAAAAATCTGAATACCAATAGGACGTTCATATTCGTAAATATCTAATTTCATAACAGATTTTGCCGCATCACGAATTAAACCTTCAGAAGAAATAAACTCTGTGTACATCAAATCAGCCCCATGACGTTTACATAGCGCCCTAAAAGGAGGGTCGCTAACATCTTCCATTGGTGCAAGCAACAACGGAAACTCACCTAAATCAATATTTCTTATTTTAACTGACATTTTGAATGGGCAAAGATAGTTTCAAAAATTTGAATTACAGTTTAATCCACAAAAAATCCTCATCAACTATTGCTAATGAGGACTTAGGTTTTAGTTAAAATTAAATGTTATTTAGCAGCATTAAACCTTCTGCTCACTTCATCCCAATTAATCACATTAAAAAATGCTTGAATGTATTCAGGACGTCTGTTTTGATATTTTAAGTAATAAGCATGTTCCCACACATCTAAACCTAAAATTGGAGTGCCTTCACAAGCCACACCCGGCATTAAAGGATTGTCTTGATTTGGTGTTGAGCACACTTCTAATTTTCCGTTAGTTACACACAGCCAAGCCCAACCTGATCCAAAACGTGTAGCAGCAGCTTTAGAAAACAAATCTTTAAAAGCTTCAAACGAACCAAAAGCATCATTAATGGCTGAAGCTAACTCTCCTGTTGGCTCTCCACCACCATTTGGTCCCATTACAGTCCAAAACAAAGAGTGGTTCCAATATCCACCGCCATTGTTTCTAACGGCTGGTTTGTCCATGCAAACTTTAAGAATTTCTTCAATAGATTTTCCTTCTAAATCTGTTCCTGCAATAGCATTATTTAAGTTATTGGTGTAACCTTGATGGTGTTTGGTGTGATGAATAGTCATTGTTTGTTCATCAATATTTGGTTCTAACGCATCATAAGCGTAAGGTAATTTTGGTAATTCAAAAGCCATATTTTTGTATTTAAGTTAATATTAATTTTGAGATTCAAAGATACAAAGTCTAATTCAAAAAATGACTAAAATCATATTTTTTTATCATAAAATTTGATAATTGTAAATATTTCAATACTTTTGTTCCACTTATAATCAATAAAAAAATAAAAAGATGAAAAAATTATTATCAATGATGATGATTGGTGGGTTACTTTTTGGTTTCACTGCTTGTGGTGGAGAAGAGCACACTGAAGAAGCTACAGATGCTGCTGCAGCTGTAGAAAACGCTACTGAAGAAGCTACTGAAGCAACAACAGATGTAGTAGAAGAAGCTACTGAAACTGTTACTGAAACAGTTGAAGGTGCTGTAGAAGAAGCTACAGATGCTGTTGAAGGGGCTGTAGAAGAAGGTGTTGATGCTGCTACAGATGCTGCTAATGAAGCTGTTGATGCAGGAGCAGAAGCAATTAATAATGCTGCACACTAATCATTAGATTAAAAAATTAAAAGCCCAACAGTATTATACTGTTGGGCTTTTTTACGATTAAACTTTAAATTAGAAATGCAAAACATCTTTTTTTTGATGTTATGTCGTTGGAATTTTGTACTTTTGCAACCTATTTATTAAGAAATTATAATTAAAATGAGTAATACACAAGAAAAATTAAACTTTAAGGTTAAGGATATTAGCTTAGCTGATTGGGGAAGAAAAGAAATTAATTTAGCAGAAGCAGAAATGCCTGGATTAATGTCTTTAAGAGAGGAATATAAAGACGAACAACCTTTAAAAGGAGCTAGAATTGCAGGATGTTTACACATGACCATTCAAACAGCAGTTTTAATTGAAACATTAACTGCTCTAGGAGCTGAGGTAACTTGGTCTTCATGTAATATATTTTCAACACAAGATCAAGCCGCTGCGGCTATTGCTGCAACAGGTGTTCCTGTATTTGCATGGAAAGGTATGAATGAAGAGGAATTTGATTGGTGTATTGAACAAACTTTGTTTGCTTTTGAAGGTGGTAAACCTTTAAATATGATTTTAGATGACGGTGGAGATTTAACTAACATGGTATTTGACCGTTATCCAGAGTTAACAAAAGACATTAAAGGGTTATCTGAAGAAACAACTACTGGTGTTCACAGATTGTACGAAAGAATGAAAAACGGTACATTAGTTATGCCAGCAATTAATGTTAATGACTCGGTTACAAAGTCAAAATTTGATAATAAATACGGATGTAAAGAGTCTTTAGTTGATGCCATTAGACGTGCTACAGATACAATGATGGCTGGTAAAGTTGCAGTTGTTGCAGGATATGGTGATGTTGGTAAAGGATCTGCTGCTTCATTAAGAGGTGCTGGTGCTAGAGTTATTGTAACTGAAATTGATCCAATTTGTGCATTACAAGCTGCTATGGATGGTTTTGAAGTTAAGAAAATGGAAAACTGTGTTGATAGAGCAAATATTGTTGTAACAACTACTGGTAACTTCAATATTATTAGAGCAGAACATTTCGAAAAAATGAAAGATAAAACTATTGTTTGTAATATTGGACATTTTGATAACGAAATTGATGTGGCTTGGTTAGCTAACAATGGCGAAAAAACAGAGGTAAAACCTCAAGTTGACATTTATAAATTAAAAAATGGTAACGAAATTATTTTATTAGCAGAAGGACGTTTAGTTAACTTGGGTTGTGCAACAGGTCACCCTTCTTTTGTAATGAGTAATTCATTTACTAATCAAACTTTGGCTCAAATTGAATTGTGGAATCATTCAGAAAAGTATGAGAATAAAGTTTATATGTTACCTAAGCATTTAGACGAAAAAGTAGCTAAACTTCACTTGGCTAAAATAGGTGTAGAATTAGAAACTTTATCTGAAGAACAAGCTAAATATATTGATGTTCCTGTTGAAGGACCATACAAACCAGAACATTATAGATATTAATTTTTTTCATATTTAATATTGATAAGGGTTGATTTTTAATAAATCAGCCCTTTTTTAATTGCAAAAATTCATGGAATTAGCTTTGTTTAGATGTGAAATTTTAAAATCCGTAGGAATAGTATAGTGGTGAATTTTGCGGGTTAATTCATCACAACCACCTTTGCCACATTTTTACCTTTGCCAGTTGATGAAGCTGTCCAAATTAAATACACTCCAGATTGAACCCTTTCACCTGTTAATCTGTTTCCATCCCAAAGTACTGTTCCACCATTAGATTTAGTTTGATAAACTAAATTTCCAGACACATCAGTTATTTTAACATCAGAATTGTAAGCTAACCCTTGAATAGTTATGTTACCTCTATATGTAGGTCTAACTGGATTAGGAAAAACAGTTACGTTTTCAAATTTATCATCACCAATTGTAGCGTCAGCCCTATAAGAAATAAGTCCATTTTCAGTAGCAAAAAACACCTCACCTGTTTGATGATTAATTTTAATATCAAGAATGGTATTTGACAATAAAGGGCTGTTTTCGGCTGTAAAACGATAAATTTCTTCTAAGCCGTTAGGCGAAAAACAAAATACACCAGAAGAGGCTGTTCCAATCCATTTTCTGTTTCCACCGTCAATAGCAATAGTTGTAATATTTGACGTTCCTAAAAGATGTTCTACATTTCCTTCATATTCCAATTTAATTTGGTTAGCATCAGCATCACCAAATCCACCATCAAAAAGTTTGTCTGTTGAATAAACAACTGTTAGCCCTTCTTCTGTCCCAATCCACATCTCACCATCAATATCTTCAGAAATGGCTTTAACAAAAGCAGAAGGCAAATTACCAGAGCCTTCATTTGTACCTAAGTTAACAACTTTATCATCTGTTAAATCACCAGGTGTTCCATTTTCATTAAAAACAGCAATTCCCCCACCTGAAAAACCAATCCATTTATTTCCTTTACTATCAATAGTTAATCTTGTTGGAAAAGTACTTCCAGACACTTGAACATTAAATGAATACCAAACGCCATCTTTACTTAACATTTTTAAAGGATTTGGACCAGGATTTGCAATCCACAGATTACCATCATTATCGTACTTAACATCTCCAATAATAACAGTTCCACCATTTCCCGTTTGTCCGTCTAATAAAGAATTATCAGTAATATAAGTTTGCACAACTTTTCCATTTTCAATAATTTTTAAACCACCAGCTGAATAAGTTCCCAATGCAATTTGCGCTGTGTTGTTTGGATTAATACTAACAGAAATAGGATCCCAAGTTGTATTATAATCCATGCCGGGGTCGTTTTTATAATTAATGTTTTTCCATTTTTCATTTTCAAAAATATACATCCCCGTTCTGTAATAATTATTGTGTAGATTATGTGTAATTGCTCCACCAGCCACAGCTACTATGCCATACTGAATGTCAATTCTGTAACATAAATCTTGAAAAGGAGTGTTATTAAAAACTTGTTGATTATTCCAGCTGTCAAAAGCCCTTACCAAACCATTATTTTTATCTGCAATCCAATATTCATTGTTAAATTTAGTTGCTCCCATCATACTTAAATCTGTTCCAAACGAATAATCAAAAATGGTGTTAATTGAATTGAAAGAATTATCATACACACTTAAATTATAAATATTTACTATTAAAAGTTCATCATCTATTACTTTTATATTTAATAATTGATTTAAGTTTTTAAACACTTCAATTTGATTGGCGGTGTTCATTTTAAACACAGTGTCTAAACCAAAAACAGGGTCGTCATAACCTATTAACAAATCATTATTATAAACTTCAATATTGCTAATTCTTGAGTTGACCATAGATGAAGGTAAATTTGTTTTTTTGCTCCAGTTTGTATAATCATTCAAATACGATTGATTTTTGTTGGCTGTATAAATGCCATTGTTAGTTGCTACAAAAATACTATCATTAAAATAACAAAAATCATTTATTTCTGTTCCTAACACAGGGTAATACGTATCTTTAATTTCATTTTTATCAATGTCATAAACCAATACACCAATACTGGTTGAAATGTAAACCAATTGATTATCAAAAAAGAAATTATTAATTTTTTTTAATCCAGATAATTGAGCTTTTTTTAACCAAGGAACATTAATAGTCTCCGAGCCGTTTATCACATCAATATTTCCATTATTATACCCAATCATTACAATATTGCTATTACTTCCAATGGCTGAAATATTTATATCTGACAAACCGTTAGCAAGGGTTAAGTCACTTATAGAGTTATCATCATTATCAAAAACAACAATTCCATTAGAGTTTGCCATAAATATTTTTGATGAGGTGTTTGTAATACCTATAGAATTAGATAAGGAAAAATGAACCCTCCAACTATTCATAGCAATTTGAGAAAAAGCTATATTGGATAAAATTATATAAATAAAAGAAAGTAGC
>CAYQRJ010000173.1:0-6287 GCA_964419855.1 uncultured Crocinitomix sp. | reverse complement strand
AACTGACGCTAATACTTTTTAACATTTAAAACAACACAATACCCCCTTAAAATCAATCGAACTGACGCTAATACTTTTTAACATTTAAAACAACACAATACCCCCTTAAAATCACTTGAACTGACGCTAATACTTTTTAATATTTAAAATAACACAATACCCCTTTAAAATCAATCGAACTGACGCTAATACTTTTTAACATTTAAAACAATATAATACCCCCTTAAAATCACTTGAACTGACGCTAATACTTTTTAACATTTAAAACAACACAATACCCCTTTAAAATCAATCTCTGTTAGCCAACAGACAGGGAACTGACGCTTGCATTTTTATACAAAAGGAAAAATGATGCTTGTAATGTTTATTATCAAAAAAAGTACACCCACAGTTTAGTGTGCCTTAATAAAAAACATTTTACACACCATTCATCCTCACCTCAAAAACATTTTTTAACACATTATTTGTGCTATATATTTTAAATAATTGTATTTTTGCTTAAAAGATTTTTATGTCCAAATATAAAGCAGGTCCTTTTTTAGAACAAATTGAATATCCAAAAGACTTACGAGATAAGTTTTCGATAGATGATTTACCACAAGTGTCTGACGAATTGCGTCAATATATTATTGATGTGATATCGGAAATTGGCAACTCTCATTTTGGTGCCAGTTTAGGGGTGGTTGAACTCACCGTTGCCTTACATTATGTTTTTAACACACCAACAGATCAATTGGTATGGGATGTTGGGCATCAAGCTTATGGTCATAAAATTTTAACAGGCAGAAGAAATATTTTTCACACTAACAGATTATACAAAGGTATGTCTGGTTTTCCAAAGCGTAGCGAAAGTGAATACGATACTTTTGGTGTTGGTCATTCTTCTACCTCAATATCTGGAGCGTTAGGAATGGCAATGGCAAATCACTACAAAAATGATAAAAGAAAACACATTGCCGTAATTGGTGATGGCTCTATGACAGCTGGTTTAGCATTTGAAGGGTTAAATAACGCTGGGTTTAATCAAGATTCTGACTTGCTCATTATTTTAAATGACAACTGCATGTCTATTGACCCCAATGTTGGAGCGTTAAGAGAATATTTAACAGACATTACAACCTCCCATACTTATAATAAAGTAAAAGATGATGTTTGGTCTTTACTCGGAAAAATTTCAAAATTTGGTCCAAATGCACAAGCTTTAGCTACTAAAATTTCAACAGCTTTAAAAGGTGGGTTATTAAAAGATTCTAACTTTTTTGAATCTTTAAACATCAGATATTTTGGTCCCATTGACGGGCATGATGTGATTGGCTTGGCTAAAATAATGGAAGATTTAAAAGATATTCCAGGTCCAAAACTACTACATGTTTTAACCAAAAAAGGCAAAGGTTTTAAACATTCTGAAGAAGGTAACGCTACTCAATGGCATGCCCCAGGTGTGTTTAATAAAGAAACAGGCGAAATCATTAAAGTTGTTCCAAAATCACCTCAACCTCCTAAATTCCAAGAGGTGTTTGGTCATTCTATTGTGGAATTAGCAGAGAAAAACGAAAAAATAATGGGTATTACGCCTGCTATGCCTACAGGTTGCTCCTTAAATATTATGATGAAAGCTATGCCACACCGAGCATTTGACGTAGGTATTGCCGAACAACACGCCGTAACAGTATCGGCTGGAATGGCAACTCAAGGTTTAGTACCTTTTTGTAACATTTACTCCTCTTTTATGCAACGGGCTTACGACCAAGTATTGCATGATGTAGCTCTACAAAACTTAAATGTGGTGTTTTGTTTAGACAGAGGCGGATTGGTTGGTGCTGATGGTGCCACCCATCATGGCGCTTATGATTTATCTTATATGCGTCACATTCCTAACATGATTGTATCCTCTCCAATGAATGAAGCCGAATTGCGCAACTTAATGTTTACCGCTCAGTTGCCAAATAAAGGTCCTTTTACAATTAGATACCCAAGAGGTAAAGGCGTAATGCCTCAGTGGAAAACTCCTTTTAAAGAAATTAAAATTGGAACAGGTCGTAAAATAAAATCTGGTACAGATGTAGCATTTTTAACCATTGGTCCAATAGGAAATTATACGGTTGAAGCTTGTAAAGAATTAGAAGGAAACGGAATTAATGCCGCTCATTACGATATGAGATTTGTTAAACCTTTAGACGAAACTATTTTACATGAGGTGTTTTCAAAATTTGATAAAATAATAACTGTTGAAGATGGGGCTTTAATGGGTGGAATGGGATCTGCTATTCTTGAATTTATGGCTGACAACAACTATAAAGCCAGAGTAGTAAGACTTGGAATACCAGATAAATTTGTTCAGCACGGCACTCAAAATGAACTTTATGCTGAATGTGGTTATGATACAAATGGAATGGTAAAAACTGCCCTTAAATTGGTTAATAAAAATCAATCTAATCAATCAACAACTTTAGTTAGCTGATGAAATACATTTTATTTACTTGCCTAACAACCTTACTTTTGTCTTGTCAAACCAATGACAAAACCAATCAATCAATGGTTGATTTGGACAAAGAAGCCCGTCAGTATTTTTTTATGGATGATTCGGTAAAAGTAAACACCCAAATCACCGATACCCTTTTTTATTCTGATATAATTGAACAAGAACAAGCGTTAGATGAAGAATTGACTAAAACGCAACATCAAATTGATACTTTACAATTATACATTGATTTGTGGGAGAAAAATATGTTTAATTTAATGGATAACAATGCTGATAAATGTGAAATCAACAATGCAAAGCTACTTTTTACCACCTATCAACTCAGCCAAAACGAGTATAAAATGCAAAAAATGGAATTAATGAACACCAGCAGAATACTTTTAGGGTTGAAACGTGAAGCCAAAGATTCTTTAATGGGATATGAAGCTGATGTAACTTATGAAATAAAAAATAAAGCTAACACTTTACATGTTTTAATGAATGCTAACCATAAAATTGTAGATTAATATGAAAACCATTGTATTTTTATTTGCGATTGTAACTTTAACAGCTTGTCAAACTGAAGTTGACCACCAAAAAAAGGATGGTAAAACAGAGGTTAAATCATCCGTTCAACCAAAAGATGAATTTGATGTTAAAGAAGAAGCCTCCAAAATTGTAGCGGACAACCCTAATGGTGAATACCTTGAAGTGTATGCCAATAATAAAATTAAAATTGAAGGACAAAAAAAAGACAGTTTAAGAGAAGGTGTGTGGTATTCGTACTTTGAAAATGGCAATAAATGGAGTGAAACCACTTATAAAAAAGGACTAAAAGAAGGGGCTACTTTGGTTAATTATCCTAATGGTAAACCTCACTACAAAGGTCAATATAAAAACGATAAAAAATCGGGGCATTGGATTTTTTATAAAGAAGATGGCTCAATAGATTATGAAGAAAATTATTAGAAAATGAAACAACTTTTACTCGCATTACTACTATTTCCAACTTTATTAATTGCTCAAACTAAAAAAAAGTTAGATTATCACGCTTATAACGAATGGAAATCTATTAAAGAAACTACTTGGTCGCCAAACGGAGAAATTATAGCTTATCAAATCAACCCATATAAAGGTGATGGCTTTTTATACATTAAAAATACATCTACCAATAAAGAGCTGTCTAAAATTGAAAGGGGTAAAGGAGCACATATTCATTATAATAACATTTATGTGACTTACAGCATAGGAACGCAATACGATAGCATCAGACAATTAAAATTAGACAAGGTTAAAAAAGATAAATTTCCTAAAGATACCCTTGGAATTTATTGGGTTGATGGAGATTCTACTCAACTCATTCCAAACATCAAATCTTATAAATTATCAAAAGAAGGAGATTGGATGGCTTATTTATTAGCAAAAGACACCCGTCCGGATTGCAAGAAATACAAATGTAAAATCAGACAAAAAAGACATCAGTGCACCAAAAACAAAACTACTGGAACAACTCTTATTGTTTACAATCCTTTAACCCAACAAAAACAAGAAATTCATCAAGTAAAAGACTACTATTTTAACGAAAAAGGAACGTTGCTAACCTATTTAAAAAGTGATAAAGGCAAGGCTGATTCTTTAAGTTTAATTGTTGTTAATTTAGATGATATGACTGAAAAAGTGTTGAGCCAAAATCAACTCTCTATCAAATCAATTACTTTTGATAAACAAGGAACACAATTGGCGTATTTAGAAAGTAATGACACCAACAAACGTAAAACGTATCACCTTAATTATTGGAACACTAATTTAACTCAATCTCAAGTTTTAGTTGATTCTTTAACTAAAAATATGCCCAAAAACTGGACTGTTTCGGAGTTTAAATCGCCTTATTTTTCGAGAGATGGAAAAAAATTATTTTTAGGAACAAATCAAATAGTAGAACAAGAACCTGAAGATACTTTACTTGATAGTGAAAAAGCCAAAGTTGATGTTTGGTCGTGGCAAGATAAAAAACTGCAACCTATGCAACTCCTACAAAAAAAGAGAGAAGAAAGACGAACTTTTTTGGCAGTGTATCATATTGCTGATGATAAATTTGTTCAGTTAGCTGATAGCACCATTAAAAATATCCGTCTTTACGACCACAACAACTCCAATTATGCACTTGGCATAGTAAGTGAACCATACCAAAAAGAACAATCGTGGGCGTTTCCTTGGCCTTCTGATTATTATTTGGTTGACGTTAACACAGGCAAGTCCAAACTGATTAAAAAAACCATTAATTACGGTGGGGTTTTATCGCCAAAAGGCAATTATTTTGTGTGGTATAACGGAACAGATTCATCTTGGAGAGCTAAAGATTTAAACACTCAAAAAGAAGTTAATTTAACGGCATCTGTTGATGATAATTTTGCTGATGACAATAATGGTAATCCATTTGTTCCCTACCCTGTTGGAAATAGCCGTTGGATTAATGATAACGGTCAAGAAAAATTAATTGTATATTCAGAATACGATATTTGGTTATTTAACCCTAATAACGCTAACGATATTAAATGTTTAACCAATCAAATTGGCAGAACCGAAAAAGTTGAATTTAGAGTAAATACTTTAGAAAGAGATTCTACTTACTTAACCATTAATAACAACTTGTTTCGCGGATTTGACACCGAAAGTAAAGATGAATTTTACATTAAACCAAGCGATAACGATATGTTTAAACGGTACTTAGAAACTGACCACACATTTTATTATATGATTAAAGCCAAAACATCTAATAAATTATTGTTTAGAATGATGAACTTTCAAGAATATCCCGAATTATTTATCACCGATTTGAATTTTACCCAACCCATTCAACTAACACACACCAATCCTCAACAAAAAGAATACAACTGGGGAACAGTTGAACAAGTGCATTGGACATCTTTTGAAGGAAAAGAATTAGATGGTTTGCTCTATAAACCAGAGGATTTTGACCCCACAAAAAAATACCCCATGATTGTTTATTTTTACGAGAAGTATTCTGATGACATTCACAGATATTACGCTCCAAAACCAACGGCATCTATAGTATTTCCTACCGAATACGTTAGCAATGGTTACATTGTTTTTATACCAGACATTGAATACACAGAAGGTCACCCTGCAAAATCGGCTTATGATTGTATTGTTAGTGGAACAGATTATTTAACCCGTAATTATCCTTGGATTGACTCTACAAAAATGGGCTTACAAGGACAAAGTTGGGGCGGATATCAAACAGCTCAACTCATTACCATGACCGATAAATACGCTTGCGCTATGGCGGGTGCTCCTGTTAGCAATATGTTTTCGGCTTATGGAGGTGTTAGATGGGGCAGTGGTATGAGCAGAGCTTTTCAGTACGAAAGAACACAAAGCAGAATTGGATGCACCATTTGGGATTGCCCAGAATTGTATGTAGAAAATTCACCTGTTTTTCATTTACCAAATGTGCACACCCCAGTATTAATTATGCACAATGATGGAGATGGTGCTGTGCCTTGGTATCAAGGAATAGAAATGTATATGGGATTAAGGCGATTAAACCAGCCTGTTTGGATGCTCAACTACAATGGCGACCAGCATAATTTAATGAAACCCGCCAACCGTGAAGACCTAAGCATTAGAATGCGTCAGTTTTTTGATTATTACCTATTAGGCGCACCAATGCCTAAATGGATGTCAGAAGGTGTAAAAGCTGTTGATAAAGGTAAAAATCCTATTCCGGAGTAGTACGTTTTTTATTACCCTATTGACTCGTTAAACAAATTGTTTTATTTTTGTTGTATGAAAAAAGTACTTG
>CAYQRJ010000172.1:0-6327 GCA_964419855.1 uncultured Crocinitomix sp. | reverse complement strand
AATGCAACCACAATTAATGGGGCTTATGCTATGGAATTAAATAATGAGTTAGGGTCTATTACTATAGGAAAAAAAGCAAATATTATCATTACTAAAAGAATCCCTTCCTTGGCTTATATTCCATATTCATTTGGCGAAAATTGTGTGGAACAAATGTTGTTGTTTAAGTGAATTATTTTATGTTCAAAAAAATGCGATTATTATTAATTTTCCTTGCACTAGTGCCTTTAAATATTTTTAGCCAAGATTTTAAGATAGGTCAACAAAAAAAAGTTTCAGGCTTAACTGAAACTATTCCTTTAGTTGTAAATAATGAATATGCTATTGTTTTTTTTCCTTCAAGACCAATGAGTATTCCATATATGAATGGTTTGACATCAGTAGGTGAAATAACTTTTAGATATAATGATAAGTTTTTATTAACAAAATACAATCTATCAGATTTGACTGAAAAAACAGAATCTTTTTCAATTACAAAAAAAAATTATTTCAACACATATTATTCAACCAAAGAAAAGTTATATATTATATCTTCAAAAAAAAGTAGCAAAGACAACAGTTTGAGCTATTTTGTTGATGTAGTTAATTTTGATTCATTTGAACAAGAGGTGAAAAATAAAGAGATTATCAAATTTAAAGATGGCAGAAAAAGAAAATTATTTTATTTTAAAAAAAATGACACAGAATTTGATCTTATTTTTACATCAGTTAAATTAATAGATAACAATATAATTTATGATTATTTTCATGTTAGTAAAGATTTTTCTGTTTTAAATTATATGAAAATTCCAATAAAATCTGAAATTTCTAATTGGAAATACTCTGCAAGTATAAAGAATGAAAAATTAGTTTTATTTATGAAAAATTTAACATCTTACAAAACTGATTTATTTTTTTATAGCACTATTGGAGTTTTAAACATTGATACAGATACATTTAAGTTTAGTGAATACAAAATGCCTAAGAATAGATTTATTAAAGATTTTAAAATTTTAAATGCTGACAACAACATTGAAATATTATCTTTGCTATTGGATGCAAATTATCGTGCTAAAGAACTGTATGTGTTTAGTGAAGATGCTTCAGATCATTTAACCATAAAAATTCCTGATTTATTTGTTGAATCTCTTATAAAAAGTTTTAAGTTTTATGACAATAGTGGATTAGATTATCGGTTTAAATTAATAGACAAAAACATATTTAGCATAGAATCATTTATAAAAATAAAAGATTTAAATAGAGGATACACTTATTATAAATATGGTCCTGCTTTAATTTTTAATTTTGATGATAACAGTATTGAGTGGTACCATATTATACAAAGTGATAATGACTTAAGTTTACAAAGTAATTTATGTTTTTTAAAATCAGATTCTAATCTCTTTGTGCTTTATAAAAGAAAAAAACAATACCTCTGCGAACAAATAAATATAGAAAATGGAACTTTCTTAAAAATAAATACTGAAAAATTACAAGACAAAAAATTTAAGCATGCCCGCATTTTTAATTATATTTATACTAAAGATTTTAATTTCTTTTATTTATCAAAAAATTGGGAATCTTCTAATCCTTTTGGTGTAAATAATATGTACCCTGTTTATTTTTTAAAATGAAAATAACTTCCTTATACTAGAAGAAAATCCAACCCTAAAACCAAAAATAATTGAAGGTCTTATTATAGTTGCTGTATTAGGATTCCAGGAGTTGACAGGTGGCTGTTGATATTCTCCATATTTAAAATGAGCTACAGCAATTGATAAGCCTATAAAAGGATCTATTTGTGCTAAATTATAAACCCAAAAACTATACCCATAATAAACTGAAAGCTCATTTACATTTAACCATCCATTATAACTAGGTATATTGATTGAAATTGTATTATTGGTAAATATGATGTCTTTATTACTTGGAGTTTTGCTTTGATCAAATAAGCCGAATTTACTTCTTAATTTTACGCCAATATAGTGTCCAAATAGTCCTTCTTTATTTTTATTAATATATTTTTTGTACCCAAGCCCTAAGCCAAATTGTATTTGTAGGGATATATTTATAGAATCACTATTATTTGTCGGTTTGTTTTTTGTGTAATAATTAAACACCCATTCATAAGGTGTTAATAACAAAACTATTTCGGGTTCAATTGAGGACTTATTGTTTTTAAAAAGGTGTTCTATGGAAAAAAGACTTTGCCCCATATAAGCTTTAGCAAGATCAAATTTAAAAGTAGTACGTTCATTTACCATAACAATTTCATCTTTTGAATTACTACTGTCCTCAACAATAAATACATCAGAAGAATCTTTTTGTCCAAAAGAAGTTAAATTAGCAATAAAAAAAATAAACCAAACTACATATTTCATAAAACTAATTTTTTATAGTGTAAATATACAAAAATATCATTGTACCAATTATTCATTACAATTTTTACAAACTCCTGTAGCCTGAATTTCTAATTGATCAATGTTATAATCAGGTAAATCAATTTTAGGAAATTTTTCAACTTCAACACAAAAAATATGACCACATTGTTTACATTTAAAATGGATGTGCTGGTGATGGTGTTCTTTAACATTACAATCTTCTTTACAAAGTGCATACATAGAATCTTCACCACTAATGGCAATTTCATGAATCATTCCCTTTTCAATAAAAATTTTAATCGTTCTATATAAGGTAATGCGATTGTAGTCTTTCAACTCACCAATTATAGTTGATAAAGAAATAGCTGAATCATGTTTCAAAAAAATATCTATGACCTCTTTTCTAAAAGGCGTTTCACTTATTTTATTTTTTTTAAATAAATTTTTCATGTTTTTTGCAACATTGTTACATTTATTTGTATGTTTGCAACAATGTTACAAATATAATTAAAGTTTATGAAAAATCTATTAAGTACTTTAATGTTTTTAATCACTCCGTTTTTGCTTATTTCTCAATCTTTTACCGGTACGGTTATAGATAAATCTACAAAAAAACCTATTCCTTTTGCGCAAATATATTTTGTTGATTTAAAAACAGGGACCATTACCAATCAAAAAGGTGAATTTAAAGTAGATGATATCAAACAAAAAAAACTTCATTTACAAATTAGTTTTGTAGGATATAAAACCATTGATGATATTGTAAATTTAGACTCTATTTCAACTAAAACTTATTATCTTGAAGAAAGCCATTTTGATTTACATGAGGTCATTGTGTCTGTTCCAAACGGAAAATTACAAGGTGAAAATATTGTTGCCATTGACCATAAGAAAATTGAAGATTTACAAGTAACCTCTCCTTTAACTTTAGCAGAAGCCATTAGTAATATCCCGGGTGTTGAACAAAATACAACGGGGTCAGGAATTGGAAAGCCAGTCATAAGAGGGTTGTCAGGGAATAGAATTGTAACTTATGCACAAGGAATAAGAATTGAAAACCAACAATGGGGTAGCGAACACGGTTTAGGTGTTGGAGATGTAGGAATTGAAAGTGTTGAAGTAATTAAGGGTCCTGCCTCTTTACTTTATGGGTCTGATGCTTTAGGAGGTGTTTTATATTTTATAGATGAACGTTATGCCAATCAAAATTCGGTTGAGGGGTTTGTAGAATCAAAATTTTTGTCAAATTCTTTAGGGTTAATTAATAATGCTGGTATAAAAATCAACAAAAAAAACATTAAATTCAATTTATTTACCAATTACTCCTCTTTTGCTGATTATCAAACGTCAAATTTTAAAAGGGTTTACAATACCCGATTTGACCAGAAAAATGTAAAAGCTTCTTTGGGTTATAATACTAGTTTTTGGATTTCTAATTTAAGATATAGTTTTTTACAAAATGATTATGGAATTGTTGATACAGCACTTTATCACACAAAAAATACAAGAACATTTACTTTACCTTATCAAATTATTAATAATCAAAATTTAAGTTTTGAAAACACTTTTTTACTTAACAAAAGCAAATTAAATTTAGTATTGGGGTACACCAACAATTATCGCCGAGAATTTGAAGATAACGCTAAACAACAAGCTATGGGTTTAAAATTGAGCACCTATACTTATAACCTTAAATGGTATTCGCCAGTGTTTAAAGATAAGTTTAGTTTTATTGTTGGTTCGCAAGGGATGCACCGCAACAACCTTAATAATGGTTTAGAATATTTAGTTCCTAATGCCTTAACCATTGATGGAGGAGTATTTGTAGTAGGGCATTTAAAAGTGAAAAAGTTACAATTACAAGCTGGTGTTAGAGGAGATATGAGACAAATCAATTCTCAACCATTAACTGAAGCAAATGATGTCATTTTTCCAAAGTTTGACCAAGTTTACAAAGGTTTAACTTACTCTGTTGGTGCTTTGTATAAATTTAAAAAAATAACGTTAAGAAGTAATCTATCAAGTGGGTTTAGAGCCCCAACCACATCAGAATTACTGGCTAATGGTGTTCATGAAGGCACTAATAGATTTTTAATTGGTAATCATACTTTAAAAAATGAAATTGCTAAACAAATAGATTTTACGGCAGAGTATCAATATCAACATATAAGCATTTCTGTAAGCCCATTTTTAAACATCATAGATAATTACATTTATTTAACGCCAACAGATTCTATAATTGGTGGCACACCTGTTTACAAATACTTACAATCAAAAGCTTATTTATATGGTGGTGAAGCTGGTTTTCATTATCACCCACATCAAATACATTGGTTACATCTTTCTAGCTATGTTTCAATGGTTTTGGCTCAAGATGATAAAGGAAAACCATTACCATTAATTCCTCAAACTAAAATTAATTCTACGGTAAGTACCGAGTTTAAAAGTAAAGGCAATTTTAAATTTAACAAGGTTTATGTTCAGCACATATTTAAGTTTAATCAAAATAGAATTGGTCAGTTTGAAACTTTAACTAAAAGTTATCATTTAATTAATTTAGGTGTTGAGGCACAACAGAAATTAAAAGACAATGTATTAAAATTTAATTTGGGCGTTAAAAATTTACTCAATGCTCAATACACTGATCATTTATCTAGATTTAAACCTTTAGGAATATCAAACCCAGGCATTAATTTTTACGTTGGTGTTAAGTTCGAGTTTTAATCTAAAAAATAAAATACTAACTAATTCATAATTTAAACATTCATCATTAATTAACCACAAAGGGCACAGAGAAGTCACTGTGGACACTGAGATGTTTTTATTATCGAGATAGTTTATTTTGTAAAAACTAATTCGTAATTTAAACATTAGTCATTCGTAATTAATTTTAACTTTGCATTAGGGATAGAAGTGGCAGCTTCCCGCCTCAGGCGGAAACTATAACGGATAGCCCGCCCGAATGCCCAAAAAAATGACTAAAATAATATCTTATAACGTTAATGGAATTAGAGCGGCTCTTAAAAAAGATTGGTTAAACTGGTTACAATCTGTAAACCCCGATATTGTGTGTTTGCAAGAAACCAAAGCAAGACCCGAACAGTTAGATTTATCTGTTTTTGAAAATGCTGGTTATTATACCTATTGGCACTGTGCCGAGAAAAAAGGATATAGTAGTGTGGCTATTTTTTGTAAACAAAAGCCTTTACATGTTGAGTACGGTTGCGGTATTGAAAAATATGACCGAGAGGGTAGAATTATGAGAGTTGATTTTAATGGTTTTTCTGTTTTGAGTTGCTATTTTCCTTCTGGCACAACTGGAGATGAAAGGCAAGTGTTTAAAATGGAGTTTCTAGCTGATTTTTATACTTATATTAATCAATTAAAGCAAGACATTCCTAATTTGGTGGTGTCAGGAGATGTAAATGTGTGCCATACCGAAATTGACATTCATAATCCCATACGAAATAAAAATACAAGTGGATTTAAACCTGAGGAGAGAGAATGGATTACTCAATTTTTAAAAAGCGGTTGGGTGGACACGTTTAGACACTTAAACAAAGCACCACATCATTATACTTGGTGGACTTACAGAGCGGGAGCTAGAGGTAAAAACTTAGGGTGGAGAATTGATTATCATTTTATTACACAACCTCTTTTACCAAAACTTAAGCGGTCAGTAATTTTGTCAAGTGCAGTGCATTCTGATCACTGTCCTATTTTATTGGAGTTAGATATTTAACCCGCAAAATTCACCACTATATCATTACTCCTTAGTTAAAACTTAGTAAATCAACCTATTAAAACACTTATCGTTCAATTTGATAATACCCAAATTTGAGGGAGTTTGAAATTATCTTTATTCATCTGCTATATTTCTAAACCCTTGAAATACTAAGGTATTCCTGCGGATTTAAAATTTCGCATCTAAACAAAGCTAATTCCATGAATTTTTGCGGTTAATTTA
>CAYQRJ010000171.1:0-6349 GCA_964419855.1 uncultured Crocinitomix sp. | reverse complement strand
CGAACTGACGCTAATACTTTTAATACTTAAAATAACATCATATTTCCTTTAAAATTACTCTCTGTTTGTCAACAGACAGGGAACTGACGCTAAACTATTTTATAAATGATGATATCATAGAAATAGAACTAACGCTAATACATTTACCACTTAAAAACTTTTATTAAATTTGTAGGAATGGAACAAACTTACAAAGTTATTGGTTTAATGTCTGGAACATCATTAGATGGGGTTGATATTTGTGCGGTTGATTTTTATTTAAAAAACAAAAAATGGTCGTTTAAGATTATTAAATCTGATACCTTTAAATACCCTACTCTTTTTTTAGAACTTTTAAACCATTCAACTCAACTTAAAAGTGAGAACTTGCTTAAGCTAGATGTTGATTTGGGTAAGTATTATGGTCAATTAATAGATGATTTCATCAACAAACATCAACTTAACATTGATTTTATTGGTAGCCATGGACACACCGTTTTTCATCAACCTGAAAATGGATTTACTTTACAAATTGGAAGTGGGCAAGAAATAGCAAACATCACTCATTTACCTGTTTATTGTGATTTTAGAAGTAAAGATGTTTCTTTAGGCGGACAAGGCGCACCTTTAGTTCCAATTGGAGATGAACTGCTATTTAATATGTATGACGCTTGTTTTAATTTTGGCGGATTTTCAAATGTATCTTTTCAACAAAACAACCAAAGAATTGCTTTTGATGTTTGTCCTTTTAATATGCCTTTAAATATTTTAGCTAACCAATTAAACCTACCTTACGATAAAAATGGAGACATTGCTAAATCGGGGGAGTTAGATATTGATTTATTGGAACAATTAAATCAACTTAATTATTATAAAAAACCTGCTCCAAAATCTTTGGGTAGCGAATGGTTTGTTAGTGAATTTTATCCACTAATTGAGCAATCACCTATTTCTATTAAAGATAAATTACACACCGTTTCTATTCACATAGCACAACAACTAACTAGCTTGATTAATTCATTAGATCCCAACACAATTTTATTTACTGGTGGTGGTACTTATAATACTTTTATAATTGATTTAATAAAACAACATTGTACAAAAGAAATTGCCATTCCATCAAAAGAAATCATTGATTATAAGGAAGCTTTAATCTTTGGTTTTTTAGCCGTATTAAAACACAACCATCAAATTAATGTGTTAAAATCAGTAACAGGCGCATCAAAAGATAGTTGCAGTGGTGTTTTGTTTATGCCTTAAATAAACTCAACTACTCCTCTTTTGTTCTTTCTAAAATATAGTTAATAGCTTCTATTCTTGCTGTTGTTTTTTTATTGGCATCAATTATTTTCCAAGGACAAGTTTTAGTATTTGTTTTTTTGAACATGGCTTTTTTATACTTAGTGTAAACTGGCCAAAGCTCTTGGGCTTTTAAATCAACTGGGGTTATTTTCCATTGTTTTAATGGGCTTGCTGCAATTTCTTTAAAGCGTTTGGCTTGCTCTTTTTTATTAATAGAGAAATAAAATTTAATTAAAGTTATACCCGAATCTGTAATCATTTTTTCAAACGCATTAACTTGACGCATAAACTCGTGATATTCATCAATGGTGCAAAACCCCATTACAGGTTCAACAACAGCCCTATTATACCAACTACGGTCAAAAAACACCATTTCGCCCGGTTTAGGTAATTTATTTACATACCGTTGAAAATACCATTGCCCCCTTTCTTCTTCTGTAGGTTTAGGCAAAGCAACAATATTAAAATGACGTGGATTAATTCTGGCAGTAATTCTACGAATAGCACCACCTTTACCAGCAGCATCTCGTCCTTCAAAAATAACTACAATTTTTTCGTTATTGGCAATGACTCTTTCTTGTAACTTTATTAATTGTTCTTGTAAAGATGCTAATTCAACTTCATATTTAGTCAATCTTAAAGCTTTTTCTAAATCAACATTTTTATTTTCTATCAATTTACGAATACCAATTTTAGTATTTAATAAATCAACATCTTGAGGTGATAGTTTTATATTTTCCATGTTTATAAATCAATTTGGTTTAAATGTCTGTAATATCTTGCTATTACATTTGGGTCGGGTAATAGGGTTGTTTTAGATTTACCTTTGCCATCATAATTAAATAATGACAATACATATCGCATACTTTCCAAACGAGCTGTTCTTTTATCATTGGTTTTAACTATAATCCAAGGACAAAAATCAGTATGAGTTTTAGAAAACATTAATTCTTTATATTTGGTATATTTATCCCATAATTGTTGACCTTTAGCATCAATTGGACTAAACTTCCATTTTTTAAGTGGATTATTCAATCTGGCTTCAAATCTTTTAGATTGTTCATCTTTTGAAATGGAAAACCAAAATTTAATGACGGTAACACCATCCTCATACAGCATGTGTTCAAACTCAGGAACTTGCAACATAAATTGGTGATATTGATTTTCGTTACAAAATCCCATTACTGGTTCAACTACTGCTCTGTTGTACCAACTGCGGTCAAAAAACACTATTTCTCCTGGATTTGGTAACTCTTTAATGTATCTACGAAAATACCATTGCCCTCTTTCCACATCTGTTGGTTTGGATAAAGCAACCACCCTCATTGAACGTGGGTTTAAATGCTCTACAAAACGTTTTATTGAACCACCTTTACCAGCTGCATCACGTCCTTCAAAAATAACAGCTACACGTTTATTGTGTTTAGCTATCCATTGTTGCAAATTGACTAATTCAGCTTGTAATTCAATTAATTGAGTTTCATAATCAAGATTCCATAAATATTTTTTCATTTTAATACCTCTTTTTTTAGCGGTATCAATGACATCTGCGCGATTTTTTAGACCCAATAAGTCTTTTTCTGTTAGCATAAATTGTTTATTTTTAATAATGTATAAATTTACAAATAAACCCTTAAAAAAATACTGATAAAAATTTTAAAAAGATATGATTAAAATCAAAAAAGCCGTTTCAGAAAAAGAAACGGCTTTTTAATTATTTTTTTAAAAGGGTATTATCCTTGATTTTGTACTTTAATTAAATTTAATGCAGAACCGTATTTAAACCATTCTATTTGTGCTTCATTATAAGTGTGGTTTACAGTAATTAAATCATCTGTTCCGTCTTCATGAACAATAAGCACTTTAAGTGGTTTGTTAGGTGCAAAATCTGCTAAATCAATAAAGTTAAATAAGTCTCCTTCTTTAATTAAATCGTAGTCTGCTTCATTAGTAAAAGTTAAACCTAACATGCCTTGTTTTTTAAGGTTGGTTTCGTGAATACGTGCAAAAGATTTAACAATTACAGCAATAGCACCTAAGTGACGTGGCTCCATAGCTGCATGTTCTCTTGATGAGCCTTCACCGTAGTTATGGTCACCAACAATTACTGATTTTAAACCAGCTGCTTTATAAGCTCTAGCTACTTTTGGCACTTCAGCATATTCACCTGTTAATCTGTTTTTAATTTTATTTGACTCATTATTAAATGCATTAACTGCTCCAATGAGTAAATTATTAGAAATGTTATCTAAATGCCCTCTGTATTTTAACCAAGGTCCTGCCATAGAAATATGGTCAGTTGTACATTTTCCTTTAGCTTTTATCAATAAAGGAGCATCAGTAATATTTTCTCCGTCCCAAGGTTCAAAAGGGGTTAATAATTGTAATCTATCAGAATTTGGATTAACTACAACTTCAATACCGCTACCATCTTCAGCAGGTGCTTGATAGCCATTATCTTTAACATCAAACCCCTTAGGAGGTAATTCAAAACCAGTAGGTTCATCTAATTTAATGGCTTCACCATTTTTATTAGTTAAAGTATCAGTTATTGGATTAAAGTCCAACTTCCCTGCAAGTGCTATAGCCGCTACCATTTCTGGAGAGGCAACAAAAGCATTAGTATTTGGGTTTCCATCCGCTCGTTTTTTAAAGTTACGGTTAAAAGAGTGAACAATTGAATTTTTTTGTTCCTTTTCAGCTCCAGGTCTAGCCCATTGACCAATACAAGGTCCACATGCATTGGTAAATATTTTAGCATTTAATTTTTTAAATGTATCTAATAATCCATCTCTTTCGGCTGTATATCTTACTTGTTCTGAACCAGGGTTAATTCCTAAAGTAGCTTTAGCTTCAATTCCTTTTTCTAAAGCATTTTCAACTATAGATGCTGCACGAGTTAAATCTTCATAAGAAGAATTGGTACAAGAACCAATTAACGCCCATTCAATATCTGTTGGCCAATCATTTTTAGCTGCAGCTTCTTTCATTTCTGATACTGGAGTTGCTAAATCTGGTGTAAACGGTCCGTTTAAATGAGGAGTTAAAGTATTCAAATCTATTTCAATTACTTGGTCGAAATATTTTTCTGGATTAGCATATACTTCTGGGTCTCCTGTTAAGTGTTCTGCTACTTTATCTGCAGCTTCAACTACATCTGCTCTTCCGGTTGCTTTTAAATATCTACGCATTGAGTCGTCATAACCAAAAGTTGAAGTGGTTGCTCCAATTTCAGCCCCCATATTACAAATGGTTCCTTTACCAGTACAAGATAAAGATTGGGCGCCTTCTCCAAAATACTCAACAATGGCACCTGTTCCACCTTTAGCGGTAACAATTCCAGCTACTTTTAAAATAACATCTTTAGGGGCAGTCCAACCATTAAGTTTACCTGTTAATTTTACTCCTATTAATTTAGGCATTTTTAATTCCCAAGGCATATCTGCCATTACATCAACAGCATCAGCACCACCAACACCAACAGCTACCATTCCTAAACCACCAGCGTTTACTGTATGAGAATCGGTTCCAATCATCATTCCTCCTGGAAACGCATAATTTTCTAATACTACTTGATGAATAATTCCTGCGCCTGGTTTCCAAAAACCAATACCATATTTGTTACAAACTGAGCTTAAAAATTTATAAACTTCACCATTGGTATGATTGGCTACTTCTAAATCTTCTCTTGCTCCTTCTTTGGCTTGAATTAAGTGATCTGCATGAGCAGTTGAAGGTACAGCTACTTTCTTTTTTCCTGCTTGCATAAATTGTAATAATGCCATTTGAGCTGTTGCATCTTGCATTGCTACTCTATCTGGAGCAAAATCTACATAAGATTTCCCTCTTGTGTATTTTTCAGTTGCTGGTCCGTCCCATAAGTGAGTATAAAGGATTTTTTCAGCTAAGGTTAATGGTTTATTAACCACTTTACGTGCAGCAGCAATTCTTTCAGGATATCGCTCGTACACTTTTTTGATCATGTCTATATCAAAAGCCATAGTATATTTTTTGATTTTATTTGTATTTTATATAAGGATTGCGAATTTAACAATTATATACTAATTATTGGGTCTATTATGGGGATTTTTTTTAGACGCTAGATTGTTAGATTGCTAGATGTTAGATGCTAGACTTATAGAACGCTTACGCTTTTAGATGTTAGTTACGAAAATTTCGGAATAGATGCTAGACTTAGAACGCTTACGCTTTTAGATGTTAGTTACGAAAGTTTTCGGAATAGATGCTAGACTTAGAACGCTTACGCTTTTAGATTTTAGACGCTAGACTTTAGATGCTGGACTTTAGAATATTGTGCTTTTAGATATTGTATATTTTTGGTTTAACACCATAAATTTTGCGCCTGATTGGAGAGAAAACATATTGCCATAAAACTTTAGTTATTTATCCCATTAAAGCGCGACTTTAGAAGCGCCTTTAATGGGGTAAAATAACTTGGTTTTATAAAATATTTTGAAACGGAAAGCAGGTTCTTGCGCCCACTTTATTGAACATTTATTTATTATTACTTGGCATAGGAAGCTTGTCTAAATCTACATTCCAAGCTGCTCCAGCTATTTCAAATTCTCCTCCGTCTTTTACTAATATTAATTTTTCGTAAAGGTCTTGGGTATCTCCAGCATAATCATATTTATATCTTAACACAACTGTTGTTACGCCATTGTCCATATTAGAATTAAAACCACTTAACTTTTCAATTTTTTTTAACTGTCCCATTGTGGTAACTTGATTAAAAAGGTCCATCCATTGTTCTACTGGGGTTATGGCTTTTGCATCCATTGATAGTTGATGGTCTGCTATGGCTTGAAAGTTTTTATTTTTCATATTGTTATGGTATTGATCTGCTACTTTTTCGGCATCTCCAACTCCACAAGACAACATTACTAAACTTAATGTAACTAATGCTACTACTTTTTTCATAATTTAATATTTTGATTTTTAATGCGATAAAGATAATATTTTTTTTGAATTAACCGCAAAAATTCATGGAATCAGCTTTGTTTAGATGCGAAATTTTAAAATCCGCAGGAATACCATAGTATTTCAA
>CAYQRJ010000170.1:0-6354 GCA_964419855.1 uncultured Crocinitomix sp. | reverse complement strand
AACAAAAATCAAAGTTACAATTTTTATACGATATTTTACAAAAATAGTTCTTTAAAATCGTTTTAGATTGTTGTAAAGTGCAACATATATGTTGTGATTATAAAAAAAACAAATCACATTAAAAATTATGGGGAGTAGGTTACTTTTGTATAAAAATATTAGCATCAGTTCCCAGTCTGTTGGCAGGTAGGGAGAGTTTTTAAAATGAATATTGTGTTATTTTCGAGTATAATAAATGTTAGCGTCAGTTCGAGTAGTTTTAAAGTGAATACGCTAGTATTTACTTTAAAAATGTATCGAGAACATAGCGGATTGGTGACTCCGTAGCCTGTTCTCGATACAATTTTATTTTTTTATTCAAAAAAATAAAACCACTCGAACTGACATTTTGATACAATTTTTATTTTTGATACAATAGTTTTCGGAAGAACTGACCTACTTGATGCAATTTCATCTCTAAATTAAACTTGATATAATAGATAAACCTTTTTTCTAAGTCAAACTCAATAAATTTTGCTTCACACAGTTTTTTACTTGACCCAAAAAATAGTTTATTTATCTATTTCTAAAGTAAAAGAAAATGTAGAGCCACTACCTAGGGTACTTCTAACATTTATGGTTTGGTTGTGGGCTTCAACAATGTGTTTTACAATGGCTAATCCTAAACCAGAACCACCAATATTACGTGCCCTTGATTTGTCAACTCTATAAAATCGCTCAAATAAACGGGGTAAGTGTTTTTCCTCTATTCCTAATCCGTTATCTGCTACTTCTACCAGTAAAGTTTTATTATTAATTTTATGAAATCTTAAAGTAATGGTTTCATTATCTTCACTATAAGCAATAGCATTTGATATTAAATTAATTAACACTTGTGCAATTTTATCTTTATCGGCTTTTACAAAAATGGGCTGGTAACTTTTATTAAATTTAAGTTTAATGTTTTTACTTTTGGCTTTTGAGGATACAGTATCAAAAATATTTTTAGTTAAAGTAATGATATCAAATGACTTTATTTTAAGTTTAAAAGAGTCGTATTCAATTTTACTAATGTCGTCTAAATCTTCTAACAATGCCGTTATTCTATCCACTCCGTTTAATGCTTTTTCTAAAAACATTCGGTTAACAGTTTCGTCTTCTAACCCTCCCTCTAAAAGTGTTAAAATAAACCCTTGAACACTAAAAACAGGGGTTTTAAGTTCGTGAGCTAAATTACCTAAAAATTCTTTTCTAAATTCATTTTGTTGTTTTAAAGTTTCAATTTGACTTTGCTGGTTCATAGCCCATTGAGCGGTATCAATTGATAGTTTTTCAAGCACATCTTCATTTATTTTTACATCAGGTTGGTCACCTAATTTTTTTGAGCTGATAATTCGATAAATTAATTTTATTTTTTTGTTAATGAATTTTTCTATTAAAAAGCTAAAGGTAAAAAAAGCAATTAACCCTGTTAAAACAGGAATAATTATAAAATAAATTACATTAAGGTTAATAGAAATTGTAAATTGTAAAATTAATAAAACCAATAAAATGAGTAAACTTAAAAGAATACTACCAAAAATAATAACATTTATGGGTTTTGAAAGGTTCATCATTATTCATTGCTCCATTTAATAGACTTAATCAGCTGCTCAAAATCGGTCAAGATGTAATCTAAAGATGGTTTTAGACTGTCATAATTTGGTTTTACATTAAAGTATAATGCTCCTCTTAAAAAATTATCTACACTATCGGTTACATAAAATTGATATTGTGATGCGGCATTACCAACAATTTTATATTGCATACCATACACTTTATTTTCGGGTATTTTAACAACAGCCTCCTCAATAGCATCTGCCTTTATACTGTGGTCGTAAGCTAATTTTCTGGAATACTCAATATTGTACATTAAGTTGGTGTCAATGTTAATATAGGTTAAAAATAAAGTAGCATTAAATGGAGGTAAAACTAAATCGGCATTGCAATTACCTTTAGAGGTATCCATTGCTGAATAATAAGGAATATCAAAACTATAATTACAGTCCCGATAGTTAGCGGGATGATAGTGTTTATATTCTCTCTTAGGAAAAACAATTTTTTGCCCACTTAATGGTTTTGGGTAAAACTCGTAATTTGGTTCTGATGAACAAGCGTAAAAAAAAAGCACCATTAAACTCAAGATGATTACATTATTTTTCATTGGTTTCATTTTTTGAATTTATAACTACTTTAACCCTATTAATTTTTTTCTTGTCGGCTGATTCAACCATAAAGGTATAATTTTCATAATCAATTTGCTCACCTTTTAGTAAAATTTTACCCGCTTGTTCAATAATAAATCCAGCAAGGGTGTCAGACTCTCCTTTAGATTCTTCAAAAATTTTCCCATCAATATCTAACACTCTATAAAAGTCAACTAAAGGCGTTTTTCCTTCAAACACATAAGTTTGGTCATCTAATTTAGAATAAGAAAGGTCATCTTGATCAAATTCGTCAGATATATCACCAACAATTTCTTCTAAAATATCTTCTAATGTAACTATTCCTGATGTTCCACCAAATTCATCTACTACAAAAGCCATGTGCATTTTACGTTCTTGAAAACTTTTAAGCAAATCATCTAATTTTTTTGTTTCTGGTATAAAGTAAGGCTCTCTAATTAATTTTTGCCATTGAAAACTGTCATTTTCATCAATATATGGAATTAAATCTTTAACAAATAACACGCCTTCAATTTTATCAAATGATTCTTTATAAATGGGTATTCTTGAATAGCCCGATTTTACAATTCCACTATATAATTCTCTATATTTTGTTTCTATATCAAACGCAATCACCTGTGTACGTGGTTTCATAATTTGTTTAACATCTTTACTGCCAAACTTTACTATACCTTCTAATATTTTATGGTCTTCACTGTCTAAAGACTCCTCTTTGGTTAAGCTTATAGCATGTTCTAAATCGTCAGAAGAAACATCAACCGTTTTTTTATTACTTAAGTTATTTAAAAAAGATGTGCCAGAAACCAATGCTTTTTTTAATAAATTTACAGGAAAAACGTTTCCTATAAATTTAAGAGGTTTTGCCATAATTTGACTTAACTTTAAACCGTTTTTTGTGGCGTAAACCTTAGGTATAACCTCTCCAAACAATAAAATTATAAAGGTAATGGCTACAACATCAATAAATAATTTATATGGGTTGTCATTAAATAATAAATCGCTTAAATAAGTTGATAGAATAACAATAGAAATATTAATAAAGTTATTAGCAATTAAAATAGTGGCTAATAAGTTTTTTGGTTTGCCTATTAATTCTAAAGCTGTTTGAGCGGACTTATTATTGTTTTTTTCTAATTCTTCAACATCAGCAGGGTTGAGTGAGAAAAAAGCCACCTCAGAACCCGACACCATAGCTGATGCAAAAATTAATACTAATAAAATACAAGTTGTAACTATTATTGGCAAAAGTTGATTTGCTAAATTAATTTGCAATATGACGGGAATAATATCTGTATCCAAAATTAAATATTATTTAAAAAGGTAAATCATCTTTTTCATCACTTTTTATCTCATCAACAGGATTAATGGGTTGGTTTTCGGTAGTTGATGGATAAGGTTTTTGATTGTTTTCGTTATCTGCTCTACTTAACATGGTCATATTGTCTGCTACTACCTCTGTGGTATATCTGGTTTGATTGGTGGCATTATCTTGCCATTGACGGGTTTTTAGTTTACCTTCAACATACACCTTCATTCCTTTTTTAAGGTATTTTTCGGCAACAGTTGCCAACCCTCTCCATACCACAACGTTATGCCAATCGGTAATGTCACGTTTTTCGCCTGTTGTTTTATCTGTGTATGATTCTGATGTAGCAATAGAAAATCTTGCAACAGCCACACCTGTATCTAAATATCTAATTTCGGGATCTTTTCCTAAATTACCAATTAATATTACTTTATTTACACTTCCTGATGCCATATTTTTTTGTTATTAAAAACAAAGATACAATTAAATTTGAAAATGGTATTGATGTAAAGTCAATTAACAACTAAACACTCCATAAATTTGTTACTTTTATACGATAAAAAGTTATAATACCAACTTAATTAAAAACCAAAGTGAAATAAATGTTAAAAATAAAACCTTATTTATATTTGATGTTATCCTTTTTTTTTCTTAGTTGTAAAAAGAATACATTAAAAAAACAACAAGAAATACAATCATTAAACCTTGTATGTGATTTAATTAACAATGAAATAGAAAACATTCAAGAACAAATAAATGATAAAACTTTAACTTATAAAGCCACGGGAAATGATTTTGATAAAAATCTCCTTATAATCAAAGCTGAAATTGTTACACGATTTGAAAAAAACAAAAAAATCATTGAAAATTCAAAACACATTAATGAACTTAAAAGGGAATCTAAAATACTGATTAATGATGTTTTAAAAAGTGTCAACAAAACAGAACATCAGCCAACTTGGTTAGATTCAATTTTAGCACCCAACACTTTATCTTATAGGCATAAAAATGATTTATTAAAAAAGGGATACGACTTAACTATTTCTTATGAATCATTTTTAAATAAGTTATCTCGTCCAAGTTCATCAGAATTTGTTAAAATCAAACTATTATCGAAAATACATTTTCTTTTTCTTGAAAGAGAGGTGCTTCAATTTATTGATAAACAACTTACGAATGAATTTAAAAGTAAACGGTCTGAAAAACCAATTATTGTTACAAGTAATCCACATAAAATTTTTAAAAAACAACAAAACATTAAACTTACTTTATATTTAACTTATCCATATTTATCTCAATACAGACAGATTAATTATTCATTTAATAATGGTATTAAAATAAGTGATTTTCAAGATGATTTTAAAAATAACACCATTAAATTAAAAACAAATGATATTGGAGATTTTTGTCTAAAAGGAACTTTCACTATAGAATCAATAAAACGTCAATCTTTTGAATATAATTATAAAGTAATAAAATAATGAAAAAATGGATTTATATATTAATTTTAGGATTTTTGTCTTGTCAATCAAATGAAAAAGAAATACAATTTTACGAAAACTATTTAAAACATAAAATTGATATAAATGAAACTCATAACGAAAAAAATAGGAAAGAAAATAATGTTAAAAATTGTTTTTATATTAACAAACTTATACCATTGGTAGTTAGTGATCAAACAGTTTTTAAACAACACGAAAGTTCAAAGATTTTTGTTGGCGTATTTTCTGATACCGCTTTTGTTAAAGATGAAATAGAGGTGTTTTTATTAGATAAAGGTAAAGAAATAAAAGTGAGTAACCCTTTTAATTTTATAACATCAAAACATAAGGGATTTCATTATTTGGATTTCAAAGTCAGTTATCTTCAGAAAGGTTTTAAAAAAATCTTGTTTTATCGTTATAATTATTTTGTTGAGTAATACCAACTTAATCCGAAAAATTCACCACTTTATTATTACTTCTTAGTTAAAACTTAGTAAATCAACCCATTAAAACGCTTGTTGTGCAATTTAATAATACCAAAATTTAAGGGAGTTTGAAATACGCTGGAAAAAACAGAATTGTTTTTTTACTTATTGATGAATAAAAATCCAACCATAGCCAAAGTTATCCCGCAAAATTCACCACTATTTTATTGTTTTTTAGTTAAAACGCAGTAAATCAAGTTATTAATTGACTTATCGTTCAATTTGATAATACCCAAATTTGAGGGAGTTTGAAATTATCTTTATTCATCTGCTACATTTCAAAACCCTTGAAATACTAAGGTATTCCTACGGATTTTAAAATTTCACATCTAAACAAAGCTAATTCCATGAATTTTTGCGGTTATGAATTTATTACTGGAACACTTAGCACTACCAATGTTCCTTTTGTGGGTTGGCTATCTATTTGAACGGTTCCACCTATATTTTTTATTCGGTGGGTAATACTTTTTAAACCTTGTGAGTTAGATTGTTCATTAACGTTAAATCCTATTCCTTCATCTTCAATACTAATAACTAAGTGCTTATTGGTTTGACTAATTTGCACAAAACAAACCTTTGATTTTGAATGTTTTTGCACATTATTTATTAACTCTTGAATTATTCTATAAACAACATTTTTAACTGTATCATTGAGTTTAATATCTCCATTAGTAGCATCAAAAAAGTTAATGGTTAATAATTGGGAGTTATTTTCAGAACAAAAATTTTTAATGGCATCAATAAAACTATTTTGAGTTAAGGTTGCAGGCATTAAGTTATGAGATATGCGTCTAACCCCTTCATGTAAATTAGACAATTGATTAACCAATTGATTTAAGGGTGGATTATTTTGTTGTTTTGAGAGGTGTTCTAAT
>CAYQRJ010000169.1:0-6380 GCA_964419855.1 uncultured Crocinitomix sp. | reverse complement strand
GTAGCCTGTTCTCGATACAATTTTTATTTTTTATCCAAAAAAATAAAAATCACTCGAACTGACAATTTGATACAATTCTGTTTTTTTTAAATAGAATCACTCCCTGTCCGCCAACAGATGAAATCCCCCCTAATAAAAATAAATGCTTAAATTGTAAATAAAATCAAGATTTTAGGTATTATTTAAAAAAACGTTTAGGACGGAATAAGTTTTTAATCATCAAGCATCATATATTCTATAAAGAATCTACAAATTGTTTAAATACTTTTTTATGTAAATCTAAATCCATATTGGGCGACAGAGCAACACGAGCAATATAATCCTTATCATCCTCTTTAGTTGTACCTTGTGTAGATGTGGCAGGAACAGTCCAATAACACCCTTTTAATTGTCCGTAACTCACACAATATTTACTTTCGTTTGGAATTTGAGTAATCATTAAATTAATTAATTTTAAATTTAACTCTCTTTTGTAAGCTTCTCTTTCTTGATGAGTATTACCTTTAGTTGGTAAATCTAAAGAAAAAACAGAAGGGGTAAAACCTTGTTCGGCTAATTTTTCGGATACAAAATTAATTTTAGCATCAGGTAAAACTTGATTAATGTAATTTACAAATTCACGAGTGTTTTTATAAGCCCCTGCAATTCGTTGTAGCATACTAGGCATTTGTTTGGCTAAAATTTCTAATTGTAAATCCGTAGCTTTGTTATCGCACAATTGTAAGTGTAAATCTATTTTATCAATTAAACGCTTTGTTATTGCATTACCTACACAATAACCAGAGGTACATAATCCACCGCTAGGAAATTTAGAACCACTAGCAAAAGAAATGGTTTTTATGGTTGAAAGGATATCATCATCACCTAAAAACTGAACATTAGGACAAAAAGTTTGGTCTAAAATAAAAACAGGTTGTATTGCCTTAGCACCTGAAGGAGTTGTTCGTGTTTTACTAAGTACATTTTTTAACTTTATTAAATCAGGGACTTCAACCCTTGGGTTGGTTGGTATTTCAGCAATAATTAAAGGAACAGCATCTTGTTTAGCCATTTGATTTAAAACATCATCAATACTTTGTACCATGTCATTATCTCCATCAACGGCAAAGTCAACTACCTCAACATTTGGTAAGCAATCAGCTACACGTCTGGCTTGGTCGTTGGTGCCACCATAACAATTGGGTGGGACAACTATTTTAATGTCCTTTTCTTTATAGTTTTCCATGGCGTCATCAATTAATCCCATTAAAATGGCGTATTGAATTGATAATCCACTTGAGCTAACCAAAGCTTTAGAATTGGTGTTGGTAATATTGTTAATTAATTGAGTGACTTTTAATTTATTAGTTTTAGCATCATTTGTTGACTGATCAATAGCAGAATCATTAACAAAAGCATTAAGCGCTTTTAAACAATTTGCAGGCGTCATGGCTATGGTTTCTCTACGTCTTACATGCTGAATACTTGATGTGTAGTTATCGTTTTTACTTGTAATTAATAATATGCTACCAACAGCATCATTGGTGTTAATTAAAAAATCAACCTGACTGTTTGGAGTAAATTTACAAATGTCATCTTGCGCCGAAATAAAAACAGTAGAGCCATCAAAATTGGTAATTTCGTTAATGTTATTTACTTGATTTAATTCAAATTGATAACCGTAAATATTTTTTAATACCTCCTTATTAAAAGAGGATGGCAGTTGACCCGTATAATTAATTTGTGTATTTTTTTTCTCAAACAAATTATGTCTTAAAATGGCTAAAAGTGGTATGGTTTGAGATGAAAAACTAATTATGTTTTGAGCTTTTAAATTGTAGTTTTTAGCAATTACCCACTCTAAAACACAAGACAAAGGATGACCTAAGCGAATATAATCATAAGCTGTTGGCAAATCATTTAAAGCTGATGTTGAATAATTATTAGCATTAAATAAGTTTTCAAACTGTTCTAAAAATTCTGTTTTAGCTAAACTTTCATTGTAAATGTCTAATCGGTGAGTGGTGGTGCTTAACCAACCAGCAGGCATATTTTGTAATACGTTTTTTATGTAGTTTTTCATTGTATGGTTATCCATTATTTTTTATTAGAATAGGGCGACAAGATACATTTTTTTAGTGTTCTATTAAAGGATATTAATTTATTTTTTTTTTGATATTTCAATAAAAAATTGTAAATTTGAAAATATAAAAATCAATGAAATGAAAAAAATCACTCTACTTTTATCTTTTTGTTGTAGTTTTTTAGGGCATTCACAAGACTCTGTAAATGTTTATATTACTACACCTCCAATTTATACATTTAATCAAGGTCAAATTTTTGCAAAAGCGGTTAATTTACCCTACGACCCTATTTATAGTAACATTTCTGTTATAATGAATAGTATTCAATATGAAACTATTAAAATTAACCACTATATAGATGATAATAGTTTTAAAATTACAGGGAGTTTTAATCTTAGTAACGATCCTAATTTTAACAATTTAATATATTCATCTACTGATGTTATTTTGTTTCAAAATATGAGTAATTTTGGTTCAATGTCAAACGGAGCAGATTTTATTTCCGATTCTGTTATTATGGCAAATAATTCTTTATCAAATTTGAGTTTAGGAGAATTATATAGTTTAAGGAATTCTAATAATGAGATTTGTTTATTAACCTCTTATTTAAACTCAGCTCAAACAGGGAACTTGTATTACTATTTTAAGATTGAGTTTACAGATTATCAGTCTAGTGGTAATTATTGGAATTATAATGATTCAATTCCTGTTAAAATTGGTAATGATATTATTGGTGGAGCAAAAAATTATTATTACAACCCCACATATGATAATTTAGGTGCAGTTTTTAATGCTAATTTACCTGTTATATCTGTAACCAAAAATCCTAACGGAACATATGATTTAAATGGTATAACATACCAAGGTAGTGATGAACTTAAAGTTGATCAGGTGTTGAATGCAACAGGTGGTGGAGATTTTGGTGGAGATTATTATATGAGTGACTCCTTGCATACAACTTTACCTTGTAATTCTCAGTTAGATAGTATTTATAATGCAAGAACTGATGGAGATTCAATATTTATTTGTTTTTTTTATGATAATATCTTTTCAATTGTATCTTTTTACTATATAGGATTTGTATTTGAGTTACCACCAATAGTTCCTCCATCAATAGATTCTTCAGGTTTTGTGTCTGGTACTAATACAGCAGTCACTGAGTTTAAATTGGCTCAAAATCCATCACAAAATGTGGCTAATGTTTATACTAATCAAAAAACAATTTATATTTATAATGATAAAGGAACAGTTATTAAAAGTATTAATACAGGAAATAGTGATGAAGAAAATTACTATTTAATTCCAATAGATATTTCAGATTTAGACAATGGCATTTATTTAATTAATGATGGTAAAAAGACATTGAGACTTGTTAAATTAGAATGATACATATTAAATAAGTTAATTCTTATACCAAATATTCAATTTTTAACTTTTAAGATATCCTACTCCAATTAGGTTTACTTAGTAAAATTTGTTTGAGTTGTTGGGCTATTTTTTGATGTTCAGGGGCTTTAAATTGAGGGTCTTTTTCAAGTAATTCTCTCGCTTTTTCTCTTGCTAAACTTACTATTTGACCATCTTTTGCAAGGTCTGCTAATTTTAAATCTAAAACACCCGATTGTTTAGTCCCCATAATATCGCCAGGTCCACGTAGTTTTAAATCGGCTTCCGAAATTTCAAAACCATCATTGGTGCGCACCATGGTTTCCATTCTTGTTTTAGCATCAGCACTAAGTTTATTGCCAGTCATTAAAATACAGTAAGACTGTTCAGCACCACGCCCCACTCTTCCTCTTAATTGATGAAGTTGCGACAACCCAAAACGCTCTGCCGATTCAATAATCATTATGCTGGCATTAGGTACATTTACACCAACTTCAATAACAGTAGTGGCTACCATAATATTGGTTTTGCCTTCAGCAAACATTTTCATTTCAAAATCTTTAGCATCAGCTTTCATTTTTCCATGAACAATACTTACGTTGTATTTAGGACGTGGAAATCGTCTTTCAATGCTTTCGTATCCATCCATTAAATTAGCGTAATCCATTGTTTCAGATTCTTGAATTAAAGGATAAACAATATAAACTTGTCGTCCTTTAGCAATTTCGGTTTCAATAAATTTAAACACTTTAAGTCTAGAACCTTCAAAATAATGTCTGGTTTGAACAGGTTTACGCCCAGGAGGTAATTCATCAATGACGCTTACATCTAAATCGCCGTAAAATGTTAAAGCCAAAGTTCTTGGAATAGGGGTGGCAGTCATCACTAAAATATGAGGAGGTAAATCATTTTTTTTCCATAATTTGCTACGTTGGGCTACACCAAAACGGTGTTGTTCATCTATAATTGCCAAACCTAAGTTTTTAAATTTAACTACATCTTCCAACAAAGCGTGAGTACCAACTAAAATATCAATTTCGCCATTTATAAGTTGTTCGTGTAACAGCCTACGGGCTTTTGTTTTAGACGACCCAGTAAGCAAAGCCACTTTTATATTCATCTCGCTTAAAAATTCACGCAAAGTGTCATAATGCTGATTGGCTAATATTTCGGTGGGCGCCATTATACATCCTTGATATCCGTTATCAATAGCCAACAGCATACTCATTAAAGCCACTAAGGTTTTACCACTTCCTACATCACCTTGCAACAAACGGTTCATGTGCAAACCTCCTTGCATATCTTGTCTAATTTCTTTAAGCACACGTTTTTGAGCCCCAGTTAATTCAAAAGGTAAATGTTGGTTGTAAAATTCTGAAAACACTTTACCAACCACTTTAAAATCATATCCTTTAATGCGTTTTTGACTTATTTGTTTTCTGATCAATAATTCTAATTGTAATAAAAATAATTCCTCAAACTTTACCCTAAGTTGAGCTCGTTTTGCCTCCTCATAATTTCGTGGCGAATGAATAGCAATTAAAGCCTGCTCCTTGCTCATTAAATTCAAATCTCTAATTATCCAATTGGGTAAATTTTCTGTAATTTGACCTTTAATTTGAGGTAATAAATTTTTAATTATTTTTTCAATTCCCTTGCTGTGTAAATAAGATTTTGTTAACCTATCAGTGCTATGATAAACCGATTGCAAACCTGTTTCGGCTACTGAATTAGCATTAATCTCTTCAAGTTCGGGGTGAGAAATATTCCATTTAAACCCATATTGTTTAGCTTTTCCATACAACTTATAGGGGACATTTAACTTTAAAGATTTTTTAATCCAGCTAGTACCTGTAAACCAAATTAACTCTATTGCTCCTGTATTATCTCTAAAAATGGCAGTTAAACGTTTCCCTCTGCCTCTACCACTTTCATTTAAAGAGGTTATTTTGCCTTTTAGTTGAATATAACCTTCAATTTGAGGAACGTCTTTTATTGAATGAATAACAGTTCTGTCCACGTATCTAAAAGGGTAATAGTGTAGTAAATCGGCATAAGTAAACACTTTTAGCTCTTTACGTAAAGCCTCACCTTTTTTAGGACCAACACCTTTTAAATATTCTATGGGAGTTTGTAGTAATGCTGACATTAATGGCAAAGGTATTAAATTTTTTATTTTTGGGCGTTCGAGCGGGCTATACATTATATCTCCGCCTGAGGCGGAGGATGCCATTTCTATCCCTAACGCAAAAAGGCCACTTTAAATTTAAAGTAGCCTTTTGTTTTTATCATTTTGTTGGATTTGCTAAATGGTTCCTGTTACAATTAAAAGAGCATAGATGATGGCAGCCAATCCACCAATGAAAACAAATCCGGGTAAAATCCAAGCTAAGAATCCCCAACCAAGTAAAGCTAAAATTAAATCAATCCAAAATCTTGTAGAAGCTTCTTCATATAAAAATACGGCTAAGGGTGGAATGATAATAGCTAAAATTACTAAAAGAATCAGTTCAACATCTGAACCTGGAGATTTATTTTTAGGTTGTTGTTTAGTTTGTTTTTTTAACGTTTTCTTTTTATTAATGTTGGTTTTTAGATTATCATTTTCTATCGTTTCAGTACTTTCTGTTTTGTTATCGGTATCCGAAATATTATTATTTTTTGAGTCATTCTCTAAAACTACATTTCCATCAGATACAGCCAATTCAGTGTTGGTTGATTGGTTAACAAATTCAGATGCATTTTCTTTAGTATTGATTTGAGAATTATTTACCTCAGTTATCTCTTCATTTAACTCAATATGTTTAACATTTTTTTGTTGCGTTTTTTTATCAAACCCTTTAGCGTTTTTACTAACAAAAAAACCTTTGTTGTATTTTCTTTTTTGGATACCTCTGTTACTTGCTACATCATTAGATGTTGAACAAGATG
>CAYQRJ010000168.1:0-6451 GCA_964419855.1 uncultured Crocinitomix sp. | reverse complement strand
TTAAAGTTGATTTATCTCAATTAGACACCATTACCTTTAAACATTACGGATTTGACACCAAAACAATTGTAATATCCAAAAAACAGAAAAAAAGAATAAAAAACAATGAACTCATTATTAATGTTACTTTGAGTTACCATACTTTTGATGAAGTGGTGGTTAGTTTTACACCTAAAAAAGTTTTTGGTTCGCAAAATTATAGCGTTGCCGATTTTGAATGGTACGACACAAATAAATTAGTGTTACTAACCTACGAAAAAAATCAAAAAAAGGGAAGCGTACTGAGGTTAGTAGATTCAACATCAAAAGTATTAGATAGATATTACATTGATGAGGAAACCATTGAACTAAAAAGAGATTATAGAGGCAACATTCATTTAATTACTAAAAATAATGTATTTTGGATACTTATTAATAATGATGTTTTTAGTGTTTATAGAGAAGATACTAAATTTTATTATCAATATTTGGCACCTGTTTTAGATACCATACAAGATAGAATATACTATACCAACTATTCTGATAAATTTCCGGCTTTTAATTACATTGAATACAATAAAACAGACTCTTTATACAAAACATTAATTGCTGTTATTGATGAACCAATGATGGAACAATACCGCTCAGAGTTTAAGTTTGTAGATGTTAGAACACAACTTTGGGCTCACCGAAAAGAAATAGAAACAGGTATTGATAAAGAAATTTGGGTAGGAGCTACTGTTTTTACCAATTCATTGTATTACCAGCCCCTATACGCTCCATTATTTGTTCAAAAAGATTCGGTGTATATTTTTGATCACTATAAAAATAAACTTTTTAAATATATCCCCACAAAAGGGGTTGTTGATTCTTTAAGAATAACCTATCATATTCAAAGCAAAAAATCAGGATGGGAACAGCCCTTGATACAAGATAAAATTTCAGGTAAAATATACGCTATGTTTATGCGTGGAGGATACACCTACCTAAGTTTAATTGATTTGAATACTGGCTACATATCCAAAACCTTTAAACTTTATTATAAATACGTTGAAAAAATACAAATTATAAATAATGAGGTATTTTATATTTACCGTCCTTTTGAATCTGTTCAAAAAAAGTACATTTATAAAGAAACCATTGCCATATAAATCATTTTATTATTTTTTTTCTTATATTTGAGGATAATAAAAATCTAAATATAATGAAAACTAAAATTTCTACATTATTGTATGCTTTATTTATTGTTGGATTATCAACCCTAAATGCACAACAATTAACACCTCAAAATGTTATCCCTTTAACACCAAACACTTTGAACATTCAAAATGTTAGTAATGTTAATTATCAATTAGACTTAACCAATCAACCACATAACGGTCACTGTCTGTCAGACCAATTAATGAATGATTATTTACAACAAACTGGGCTTACTCAATGGTATCAAAATGAGCAAGAAGCTATGAACCACGCAGCCCAACATCCACAAGGAGATAGAGCAACTTATACTATTCCAATTATATTTCACGTCATTTACAACAATGCTCAAGAAAATGTTTCAAATGCAGTTATTCAACAAATATTAACCGAAATTAATGAAGATTATCAACTACAAAATGCAGATGCCTCACAAGCCAGAACCAATTTTGGTTTTATACCTGCTAATGCAGATATTGATTTCTGTTTGGCCCAAAGAGACCCTTGGAATCAACCCTTAGCAGAACCAGGTGTTCACAGAGTTTCAACATCTGTTACTTATTTTGATCCTGATGTAAATGGTAATGACATGAAATATACATCAACAGGAGGAACTGAGGCTTGGGACAGATCAAAATACCTAAATGTGTGGATTTGTGACATTACAAATGGAGCTAATTTTGGTGTAGCTGGTTACGCTTACCGACCAGGTATAAATACAATAGGAATACCCGCCGATATTGATGGAATTGTTATTGATTACAATTTAGGTACTCAACCCAATGGCAATGTACTAACTCACGAAATAGGGCATTTTTTAGGATTATCTCATACTTGGGGCAACTCAAATCAAGCCAGTGGATGTACTGATGATGATGGATTAACAGATACACCCAATACTGCAGGTCCTTCATTTGATTACTCTGGTTCTTGTAGTGGTAATCAAACCACTTGTGGTAGTACACAAACACAATATGAAAATTATATGGATTACTCTAACTGTACAGTAATGTTTACAACCGAACAAACCAATTTAATGTCGGCAGTTTTAGCCAACTCCAGAAATAGCTTAACCACTTCAAATGCTTGTACACCCATTAACCCTCTACCACCAGTGGCAGATTTTAGTGCTGACATCACAACAGTTTTAGCTGGAGGTTCTGTTAATTTCACAGATTTATCAACCAACTACCCTACCTCTTGGCAATGGACTGTCACCCCACCTACAGGCACATCTTTTATTGTAGGAAATGCCAATTCTCAAAATGTAACCATTCAATTTTCTAATGTTGGTACATATACAATAGCTTTAACAGCAACTAACGGACAAGGTTCAAATACAAATACAAAAACCAATTATATTAATGTAATTGCCTCTGGTGGAGGTTCATTAAATTGTGATACACTTAGAAATTATACAATGGCTGAAGAAGCCAATATGGCAAGCTATACAGTCACTAATGAAAGTGGCTATTATCCTGGTAATCACACTTTAAACAGTGGCGCTTTATTTGATCAAGGCATTGCTGAACCGTTTAATGTTGGCACAGCAACAGAAGTAAGAGCTATTCGTCTTCCTATTTTTCAAATTGATGATATGGGAGCAGCAGATAATTTAACTTTAAATGTTTATACTGATAATGCAGGACAACCTGGTGCAGTTTTAGGAAATCAATCTATTCCGCTTTCAAATTTAAACGCTGGCTTTTGGAATGTATTAGAATTTAACACCCCTGTTCCTGTAAATGGAAACTTTTGGGTTGGTTTATCTTGGGATGTAACAGGTACTTTTGATACACTTAGATTTGCAACTGTTGATTTTTCAGCCCGAACTGGAACAACGTCAACCACCATGATGGATGTTACAGGTGGAAATGGATGGAATAACGTAGGAACTGTTTTTGGAGGCATTAACACCTCATTAATTATGGATGTTTTAACCTCTACTGGTCCAGCTCCTACTGCTGTTATTTCTGCCCCAACACAAGCTTGTGCTGACCAAGCTGTTCCTATGAATGGGTATAGCTCTAGTAATGCTAATTCTTTTTATTGGTTATTAGATGATGCTGCCAATTCTGGACCTTATTTTGATAATAATGCCAATACAAATTATCAATACTGGCCAAGCACATGGACAATTGAACTTCACGCTCAAGGAGGTTGTAGAGAAGATGTGGCTACTACAACATTAATTGTTCATGATTCAATCACTTCAACAATTAATATAACAAATGAAACTTGTAGTACTGCAGACGGTCAAATTAATTTTTCATCTACATCAGGTGGAGTTCCTTCTTATTTATACTCAATTAATAACGGTGCAACCACTCAAACATCAACCTCTTTTACAAACTTAATTGCAGGAACTTACAACATAAAAATAACTGATGCCATAGGTTGTGAACTCACAGAAAGTAAAACCATAAGTAGTATTAATAACTTTTCTGTTACTGCAAGTGCAACACCTGGCACTACTATTAACAGTGGTGAAACCGTAACGTTAAACGCAACCAGTGGCGGAAACTCTTATACTTGGTTTGAAAGTAATGTAACAGTTGGAAACACTCAAAGTATTACTGCTTCTCCAACTGTAACCACAACTTATATTGTTAATGCTGTAGATGCTAATGGTTGTGAAGCCTCTGATGAAATAATTATTAATGTTAATCCATCAGGTTTGTCGGAGAATGAATTAGGAAAATATATTAATTTATACCCTAATCCTGCAACAGATATATTAAACGTATCCTTTAGTTTTAATGCTTCTAAAGATTTAAGAATCGAAATGTTAGACATTAACTCAAAGTTAATCAGTTACAAAGTTTATAAAGATATTAAATCAGACCAATATCAAATAGATTTATCAACATTAGCGGAAGGTGTTTATTTTGTAAGAATTAATGATGGAACAACCGTCTATACTTCAAAAATTACAATAGTAAAGTAGTAAAAAGAGTACTAAAAAACTAAAAAAGCCCTTGTTTTTACAATTCAAGGGCTTTTACTTTAGCAAAAAAGTTGTTACATTGCCTTTAGCTTGATGTAATTTACAAGGTATTTCTGGCAGGGATTGAAGTGGCATTTTGTGTTTAATTTGACTTAGTTGAATTACTGCTAAAATTGCGACTCCGAAAACTTTCGGAAAAGCGCATTTTAGCTGAAATGAAACTTGGAAAATTAAATGCAAAATATAACGGAAAGCCCGTTTGTCCAGCCAAAACAAAAAAACTTACATTCTCTCTGGAACGTCTATTCCTAATAATTTCATTGATGATTTAATGACTTGTCCTACTTGTTTTGACAATTGTAGCCTTAAATTAACAATAGCTTGATTTTCTTCTCTAAAAATACTTACAGATTGATAAAAAGAGTTGTATAATTTTACTAATTCGTAAGTGTAGTTGGCTATGAGTGCAGGACTGTAATTAGTTCCTGCTTCTTTAATTAACTCTGGATAATCTTTTAATTGTTTAATTAACTCTTTTTCTGATGGATGTAATGTTACACTTGTATTTATAGGTTGTAAATTATCTGCCTTGCGCAATAATGAAGAAATACGTGCGTGGGCATACTGAATAAGAGGTCCTGTATTTCCGTTTAAATCAACCGATTCTTCTGGATTAAACATCATTCGTTTTTTTGGGTCAACTTTGAGTAAATAATACTTTAAACCACCCATTCCAATCATTTTATAAAGATTTTCTTTTTCGGCTTCTGTCATTCCTTCAATGTGTCCACGTTCTTGAGTCATTTCTTTGGCTTTTTGAACAACTTCTGCCATTAAATCATCTGCATCTACAACTGTTCCTTCTCTTGATTTCATCTTGCCACTCGGCAAGTCAACCATTCCGTAAGACAAATGATAGCAATTGTTAGCCCAAGCGTATCCTAACTTTTTAAGAATTAAAAATAACACTTTAAAATGATAATCTTGCTCATTACCTACGGTATAAATCATTCCGTTTAATGTGGGATAATCTTTATAGCGTTGAGAAGCTGTTCCCATATCTTGTGTCATATAAACAGCTGTTCCGTCAGAACGTAATACTAATTTTTCATCTAGTCCTTCATCTGTTAAATCTATCCAAACCGAGCCATCTTCTTTTTTATAAAATATCCCTTTTTTTAAGCCATCTTCAACCAAAGTTTTACCTATTAAATAGGTTTCAGATTCGTAATACAGTTTATCAAAATCAACCCCCATTGCTTTGTAGGTTTGTTCAAAACCTTTATACACCCAGCCATTCATTTTTTGCCAAAGGGCATAAACTTGCGGTTCTTTGGCTTCCCACTTAACTAACATTTGTTTTGCTTCATTTAAAATAGGGGTAGCATTTTTTGCCAATTCAAATTGTTTTGACGTTAAGGCTTTAATTTGTTTTTCGTCTTTACCTGATTTAGCTTGTTCAAATTTTAAAAATTCGGTTTTTTGTTGAGGGGTGGCATTAGAAAAATTACCACTCTCCCACTCTAGCATAATTTGTTGAGCTTGTTGACGTAAATGTTTGTCAAATTCAACATAATATTTCCCCACCAATTTGTCACCTTTTAAGCCTGAGGTTTCAGGTGTTTCACCTTGACCAAATTTTTGCCACGCCACCATACTTTTACATATATGGATGCCACGGTCGTTTATAATTTGAGTTTTAATAACTTTATTGCCATTTACTTTAAGTATTTCGGACACAGAATATCCTAAAAAATTGTTTCGTAAATGTCCTAAATGTAATGGTTTATTAGTGTTGGGAGATGAATATTCTACCATTAATGTATTGGTATTAGAATCGTTCAACCCGTAATTTGAAGTGTTAGTAATTTCATTTAATTGTTGCAGCCAAAACTCATCAGCAATTACCAAATTTAAAAACCCTTTAACAATGTTAAAATCAGAAATCTCTTTAACATTTTGCTTTAAATAATTACCAATGGCTTCTCCTGTTTGTTCGGGTGATTGTTTTGATGTTTTTAATAATGGAAACGTTACTAAAGTAATATCTCCCTCAAAATCTTTTCTTGTTTTTTGGAATTGAATTAAATGGTCATTTATTTCAGTTTGATATATGTCTTTAACTGCTTTTTTAACTTGTTGATTTAATAATTGTTCTAATTCCATTATTGATAATTTTTGGCAAAAATAGTTATTTAGTTTTTAAAATAAGACTAAATTTAATTTACAATTAATCAAGTTTTAAAAATATTGATAAGGTTGTAGTAAATTATTTAATAAATTACCAATAGCGTCCTAAATATAAAATTCTGGTAAATTGTTTACTAT
>CAYQRJ010000167.1:0-6458 GCA_964419855.1 uncultured Crocinitomix sp. | reverse complement strand
TTTCCGCTCGTTTGTATCCAAAAGTTTGTTGTTCGGTTTGTTTTTTATGTTTAAGCTTAGCAGCTACATAACTAATAATAAGAGAAATAACATCAGTTAAATTATGTGTTGCATCAGACATCAAAGAAAGACTACCAGATAAAAAACCACCTATATATTGACTAGCAGTAATAACTATATTTAAAACAATACTAAATAACAATTTACCTTCAGATAAATTATTGTGATTGTGACTATGATTGTGACTCATAAATAAAAATAGACTTATTTTATTTCCAAAACTAAAACAATTAATACATAAATTTGCATTTGTTGATAAATAATTAAGTAAAAATCCTTTAATTACATTAAATTTGTTTTGTGATTCCAAAAGAAACCATAGATGAAATTTTTCAAACTGCTCGTGTTGAGGAGGTAATAGCTGACTTTATGTCTATTAAAAAAGCGGGGTCTAACTATAAGGCAAAAAGCCCCTTTGTAGATGAAAAAACACCATCTTTTATGATTTCGCCTGCCAAACAAATATGGAAATGTTTTAGCTCGGGTAAAGGTGGAAATGTGGTTACCTTTTTAATGGAAGCAGAACACATGAGCTACCCTGAGGCTTTAAGATGGTTAGCCGGCAAGTATAATATTGAGATTAAAGAAGACCGTGAACGTACACCTGAAGAAATTCAAACGGCATCTATTCGCGAAAACTTATCGGTTATTAATGAATATGCTAAAGACCATTTTAAAAGAAATATTTTTGATAATGAAGAAGGTAAAGCCATTGGGTTATCTTACTTTGTTGAACGTGGATTTAGAGAGGACATCATTAAAAAGTTTGATTTAGGATATTGCTTAGATCAATCTAATGCTTTTACGGAATCTGCCCTAGCTAAAGGTTATAAATTAGAATACCTAGTTAAAACTGGCTTAACCAAAACTAAAGACGATAGACATTTTGATTTTTTTAGAGGAAGGGTGATGTTTCCTATTCACTCAATAGCCGGAAAAGTTTTAGGGTTTGGTGGTAGAACCTTAAAGTCTGATAAAAAAATTGCCAAATATTTTAACTCACCCGAAAGTGAATTATATAATAAAAGTAAAATTCTTTACGGTTTATATTTTGCTAAAAATGCAATCATTAAATATGATATGTGTTACTTGGTGGAGGGTTATACAGATGTCATTTCATTACACCAATCGGGAGTAGAAAATGTAGTAGCATCATCAGGAACGTCTTTAACTGAAGGTCAAATTGGTTTAATAAAAAGGTACTCCGATAATATTACCATTTTATATGATGGTGATGCGGCAGGAATTAAAGCTTCTTTTAGAGGAATTGATATGATTCTATCGCAAGGTATGAACGTAAAAGTAGTACTTTTTCCTGATGGAGATGATCCAGATTCCTATGCCAAAAACCACTCTGACACAGAAGTAAAGTCTTACATTGAAGAGAACGCTAAAGATTTTATTGTTTTTAAATCAGACGTCCTTTTAAAAGAATCGGGAGGAGACCCTATAAAAAAAGCAGGGTTAATAAGAGATATTGTTATTTCAATATCTTTAATCCCAGACTCCATTAAACAACAAATTTACATTCAAGAATGTGCTGGTTTGTTTGATATGAGCGAGCAATTATTAACCAATGAATTGGCTAAATTAAAAAGAGAAAAACTTTTAAAAGACGAAAAACAAAATCGTTTTAAAAATAACCGAAACCAACAAACCAAAAGTAATGTTTCTTTAGACGAACCACCTCCAGAAGCACTCATCCCTCCCGAATACTTAACTGATGAGCAACGTAAAAAAATAGAGGATTACAACAAACAAACAACTCAGCCAAAGCAAGCTGAAATTAAAACTCAACTTTACAATCAAGAAAAAGATTTGGTTAGAATAATGCTAATTTATGGTAAATATGAAATTAAAGTTGAATCTGCAGAAAAAGATAAAAAAATAACTGCTAATGTTATTGAATACATTATTAACGAAATTGAAAAAGATGAGTTAGAATTTAAAACACCTATTTTTAAACAGTTTTTTACCGAATTTAAAAAAGGTATTTTAGAAGATACTATTTTATCGCAACAACATTTCACCACTTTTCCTGATGATGAGATAATGACCATAGCTGTTAACCTTATTGCAAAAAACGAAAAGGAACAAATAAGCCCTGAGTGGTTAAATAAAAAAGTAAGAACCAAAACAGAAATTGATGAATTAGAGAGAACAGTTTTAGAAGCTTTATACTCCTATAAAGCCACTTGGGTTAAAGTAGAAATTAATAAAATCACTCACCAATTAGAACAAATTTCAACACCTGATAATTCCAACATGGATGAAGTTTTAACTTTAATGGCAAAACAAAAAATTTTAGATAAAGTAAAAGAAGCTTTTAACGAACGTTTGGGTAGAGTAATTAACTAACAATTATGAAAATTTGGGAAAACATATTAAATTATCCAATTATTGACACAAGGTCAGAGGTAGTTTCAGATTCTGTAAAACAAGTCATTAACAGTTTACCCGGAGGAGAAAATATCCCCATTAATTCTGAAGGCTTTGTTTTTGCCCCTATTAATATTATTCTTTTTATTGTCATTTTTTTATTGGGTAAAATATTTTTAAAGTATTTAAAAAGATATTTTAAAGTCCTTAATTTAGATGATAAACAAATTAAAATTGAAGGGAGAGAGTTTACTTTATGGAAACTCATTAAACAATTTGTTTATTTTCTTATTTTTTACTTATGCTTTCAATCTTTAAACATCAATAATGACGACATCAACTTTGGTAACATTTTAGCTTATAATTTTGTTGAATTTGGGTCTTTTCACATAGCGGTTTATCATATATTTTTAATTGTTGTTGTGATTTTTATAGCCAAAATTACACTTAATTTTTTAAAACTATACTTATTAAAAAGGGTATCAAAAAGAACACATTTAGACAAAGGAACAGAGTATATCATTATACAAATTGCTAAATACATTATTTATACTTTATCAATTATTGTTATATTACGTAGCTTTGGTATTGGGCTTGACTTATTGCTTGGAGGAGCAACCGCTTTATTGGTTGGTTTAGGTTTAGGGATTCAAGATATTTTTAAAGATTTTATGTCGGGGTTTTTATTGTTGTTTGAAGGCACTACAAAGGTTGGAGATGTTGTTGAACTTAATAGTTTTACTGGCTCAACAGAAGATGACTTTGTAGCCACTATTACAGAAATCAATTTAAGAACAACCAAAGTTAAAACCCGAGAGGGAAAAACATTAATCGTCCCTAATTCCGTTCTTACTCACCAAATGGTTAACAATTGGACGTATGATGATGATTTAACAAGGTTTACCATTAAAGTAAGCGTTGCTTATGGTTCTGATGTTGATTTGGTAAAGCAAATATTAGTTAAATGTGCTCAAGAACACCCCAAAGTAAAAAACACAAAACCAATTTTTGTGCGCTTACTTAATTTTGGAGATAATGGTTTAGAAATGGATTTGGTATTTTGGGCAGACCAAAATTTTTATATAGAAATTTATAAATCTGAAATCCGCTTTGCCATTAACAGAGAGTTTGAGAAATATGGTGTGGTTATCCCTTTTCCGCAACAAGATGTTTATGTTAAGAACTTTAAAGATAGTAAAGTCTAATTTTTGTTTTTCATCAGCGATAAAAACCGCTTATAAATATTAAACGTGAAAAAATAGCCTTTTTATAGTTTTAATTGAAAAAAAAATTATACTTTTATTTTCAATTAAAAACCTTTATATGTCAAAAATCTATAATTTAATAGTTGTTATTACTATTGTTTTTTTAACCAGTTTTTCTTTTGCCCAACCTCAATTATGGGGGACTACAAGTAGTGGTGGCTCTATTTTAGCTGGTACAATTTTTAGTTTAGATACCGCTGGAAATAATTATCAATTACAATATGATTGGATAAGCTTAAATGACGGTAAAAAACCTCAATCAGGGTTGTTACATGCTAATAATGATATGCTGTATGGGGTCACTTTTCAAGACGGTCCTTTTTTTGGTGGCGTGTTATTTGAGTTTAATTATGTAACTGGTACTTATACTCATTTGCACGATTTTCAAGACCCCACAGGTAGTTTGCCAATAGGTCCTTTAATTCAAGCCTCAAACAATAAACTCTATGGCATAACTTCTTTTGGTGGTGCATTAAACTTTGGGGTCATTTACGAATACGATTTATCATCCGGCACTTACACCAAATTAATAGATTTTGATAACACCATTTTAGGAAGCGGTCCTCATGGCAGACTATTAGAAGCTCCTAACGGTAAACTTTATGGATTAACTGGACATGGTGGTGCAAATGGCTTTGGAACTTTAATAGAATACGACATTACTACCAACACTTGCGTAACAAAAATTGATTTAGATAGCGCAACCAATGGTTTTCACCCAGAAGGAAGTTTAGTACTACATCCAAACGGTAAAATGTATGCCTTATCAAGTTTTGGTGGGTCAGCCAACAAAGGGTTATTGTTTGAATATGATTATTTAACCAACACCACCACAAAATTAGTAGATTTATTAGGGCCTAATGGTGCTTATGCCTACGGTGATGTATTTTTAGCGTCAAATGGTAAACTTTACGGAATGACTTATGAAGGTGGAAACAATAATGCTGGAGTTATTTTTGAATACGATATTTCTACAAGTACTTACACGGTTAAATATCATTTTGATGGAGGGACCAATGGCGCTAACCCTAAAGGCAACTTTATGGAGTCATCTAACGGTAAACTTTATGCTTATAACAGTTATGGTGGTACATTTAATAAAGGTGTTATTATTGAATATGATTTTGTTAATGATATTGTTACTAAAAAATTAGATTTTGATGGTATTAATGGTGTTTTTAATGCTCAAAACTTTTTTATTGAAATTTGTGCAAAACCAACCATTCACATTACAACTAGTTCTGACACCTTGTGTCAAGGCGATTCTTTGTTGATTTATGCTCAAGGTTCGGCATCTAACTATATATGGAATAACGGAGTAACTGACAGTATTTGGTTCGTACCTGCTAATGTTGGCAACAATACTTATACAGCTTCTGCTACCAATAGTTGTGGCACCTCATCTGATTCTATTACAATTTTTGTAAACCCAACTTACATAACAACCATTAATGATAGTATATGCAGTGGTGATAATTATATTTTTCCTGATGGTTCTAGTCAATCAAACATTACCGCTCCTTTGTCAGACACATCCATCTTTTCAAGCATAAACAATTGCGATAGCTTAGTAGTTGTTGATTTGTATGTTAAACCAAAATATCAAATTAATGAAACCCTTCATATTTGTGATGGGAATACTCATACTTTTCCTGATGGTACAACACAAATCATTACTTCAAATATGACCTACAATAGCATGTTACAAACTCAGTTAGGCTGTGACAGTATCATCACCTCTGTTGTGTTTGTAGAACCTACTTATTCTATTAAAGATACTGTTGCAGTGTGTTACGGTAGTGATTATACATTTCCAGATGGATTTATAGAAACCAATATTACAACAGGGGTTGCCCATACTAGTTTTCTTTTAACAATGTATGGATGCGATAGCATTATTAATATTACACTTGAAGTAGATTCAACTTACACCTTAGATGAATTTGTACAAATATGTGAAGGAGACGACTATTTATTTCCTGACGGTTCAACACAAACCAATATTACTATTCCAATTTCGCATGTTAACAATTTAACCACGGTTAATGGATGTGATAGTATTGTAACAACAATTATCTCAGTTAACCCTGTATTTTTAGTAACCGAAAATGTGGATGTGTGTTATGGGAATGATTATGTTTTTCCAGATAGTACAGTCTATTCAAGTGTTGTTACTGATACGGTTCATACTAGCGTTGTTAGTTCCACCCTATCGTGTGACACCATTATAACCACAAATTTATTTGTTCAGGCAGCCTACACTTTTTCTGTTTACGACACCATTTGCAAAGGCGACAGTTATACTTTTCCTGATGGGTTTATAATCAATGACATTCAAGGAAATTTAAACCACCAAAGCAACTTATCTACCATTTATGGTTGCGACAGTAGTATTGTCACCATCATTACTGTTAGTCAAATAGACACAAGTATTCAGCAAATTGGTTTAAATTTATTAATTTCAAATGCCATTGGTGTTACTTATCAATGGATGAATTGTTCAACCAACACGCTAATCCCTAATGAAACTTCAAGTAATTATCAGCCAGACAGTAATGGCACATACGCCGTTATTTTAACCAACAACTATTGTACAGATACTTCTGCTTGTATTCAAGTTGAGGGATTAGGAATTAATGATTTGAATGGGGTATTTAATCAGGTTGAAATATACCCAAATCCTACTCAAAATTATATAAACATTAATTTTAATCAAAAAATAATTGACGGGAAAATTAATATTTATTCGGTTAA
>CAYQRJ010000166.1:0-6459 GCA_964419855.1 uncultured Crocinitomix sp. | reverse complement strand
AATGCCACTCTGCATCAGGATATGCTCTTGGTAAAAATTGCATTTCGCTAAGCATGTGTCCTAAATATTCAGAGTGGTAACCATCTCTGTAATCTAAGTAATGATGATGAACAGTTTCTGGAACCGTTAAGTTAGCCTCTTTTAAAACAGCTTCAACTTGATTGTACCAATTATTTTTAATGCGGTCTGTATCTTGTAAAAATTGTTTATCTACGTCATCAAAAGCAAATGCCTCTTGCATATATTTCCACAATCCATTAATGGCTTTTTGCAACCTTTGGTTAGCTTCTTCAGTTCCTATACCCAATCTTAACATCCAGTTTTTAGAGTGCTCGTAGCTGTATTTAATCTCTTTAATTACTTTTTCTGCAATGGCCTTAATATTATTGTCGTCACTATTAAGTAATTGATTAAAAATTCCCATCATATAGGCATCATGCATAAATTGACGTGCCATTACCCAAGCAAAATCGTGGTTTGGTTGTTCGGTTAGTTTTAAGCTAAAATATTCTCTTTCGTTACGTCTGTAGCAATAATCATCAGCTGACAATTCTCCACCTTCAATATTAGAGACTTCTTTAAGCATTAATTCAGCACGACCTATTAAATCTAATGCCAAATTAGACATAGCAATATCTTCCTCTAAAAAAGGACCATTACTACACATTTCGCATAATCTTTGTCCTAAAATAGTTGATGAGTCAGCAAGTCTGATTAAAAATTTTGCTTTGTCGTTATTTATTTTTATTCCCATGTTATTCAAAATTAAATGTTTTCAACTCCATCTGGAATTTTATAAAAATCGGCTAATCTGTATGGTTTGTCAACAGATGGGTCAAAAAATGCATCTGCTTGATCTAAGGGTACAGACACAATATTGGCTGTTTCTACTACCCAAATCTCTCTACCTTCTCCTCTACGTGTATATAAATCTCTAGCGTTTTGAATGGCCATTTTTTTATCATATCCATGTACGCTTCCCGCATGTTTAAATGCTAAACCTGGTTTCTTTTGAATAAATACTTCCCAAACTTTATCTCCTTTTTCCATTTTATAATATTTTTTATAACTAATTTTTAAACTAATTCTTGCTCGGTTTTTTGTGCATATTGATATGCTGCTTCTCTAACCCAAGCATTGTCATTATGTGCTTTTTTATGATGTTCTAAACGTTCACTGTTGCAAGGCCCATTGCCATTTACTACATTCCAAAACTCATCCCAATTAAGAGGACTATAATCGTAATGTCCTGTTTCTTCATTCCATTTTAAGTTTTTATCTGGTAATTCTAATCCTAAAAATTCTATTTGAGGAACTGTTTTGTCAATAAATTTTTGACGCAGTGTATCGTTAGATTCTCGTTTAATTTTCCATTTCATAGATTGACTTGAATGAGCGGAATCACTATCGTGAGGACCGAACATCATTAAAGCAGGTTCCCAAAATCTATTAAGAGCATCTTGCGCCATAGCTTTTTGTTCTGGCGTTCCATTTGCCATGTGAATCATTATTTCGTATCCCTGACGTTGATGGAAACTCTCTTCTTTACATATTCTAACCATTCCTCTTGAATAAGGACCGTAAGATGTTCTTTGTAATGATACTTGGTTAACAATAGCAGCCCCATCAACTAACCAACCAACTGCACCCATATCTGCCCAAGTTAAAGTAGGGTAGTTAAAAATAGATGAGTATTTAGCTTTTCCTGTATGTAGTTGTTCAATCATTTCTTGACGTGATATACCTAATGTTTCAGCCACAGAATATAAATATAAACCGTGTCCTGCTTCATCCTGAATTTTAGCCAATAAAACCTGTTTTGATCTCAATGAAGGAGCTCTTAATAACCAATTACCTTCAGGTTGCATACCTATTACCTCAGAATGGGCGTGTTGTGATATTTGTCTGATGTTATTAGCTCTATATTTTTCAGGCATCCAATCTCTTGGTTCAACTTTTAAATCTTTTTCAATAATGTCGTTAAACGCTTGTTCGAATTTATCCATAAATTATATTTTTTGTGGTGTAAATATACAAAAGTCAAATGAGTTATAGAATGATGATTGTCAGTTTTTTTATTATTTGTATTTTTGCAATCAATTTAAAAGTGTAATGAATAAAAGAAAAGTTGAGTTAATGGCGCCTGCGGGCAATTGGGAATCTTTACAAGCGGCAATTAATGCTGGAGCCGATTCTGTTTACTTTGGTATAGACCAATTAAATATGCGTGCCAGAGCATCAATAAACTTTACGTTAGGCGATTTAAAAGAAATAGCTGAACGTACGCAAAAGGCGGGTATGAAATCGTATTTAACATTAAATACCATTATTTATGACCACGATTTATCTGTTATAAAAACACTAATTAATGCTGTAAAAGATGCAGGAATTTCTGCTATAATAGCATCAGACCAAGCGGTAATTAATTATGCTTCAACTCAAGGTGTTGAGGTGCATATATCAACGCAATTAAATGTTACTAATATAGAAACGGTTAAATTTTATTCTCATTTTGCTGATGTAATGGTGTTGTCAAGAGAGTTAAGTTTAATACAAGTTAAAAAGATTTGCGACCAAATTATTAAAGAGGATATTAGAGGACCTAAAGGAAACTTAATTGAAATAGAAATTTTTGCTCATGGTGCCTTATGTGTTGCAGTGTCAGGTAAATGTTATATGAGTTTGCATACCCATAATTCATCTGCTAACAGAGGGGCGTGTGTACAAAATTGTAGAAAAACTTACACAGTAACCGATAAGGAAACAGGGGTGGAGCTTGAAATAGACAATGAATACATTATGTCGCCTAAAGATTTATGTACTTTAGATTTTTTAGACCAAGTACTAGAAACTGGAGTAACTGTTCTTAAAATTGAAGGGAGAGGACGTGCTCCTGAATATGTTAAAACAGTGATAGAAACCTACCGAGCTGCCATAGATGACTATTTAAAAGGTGAATACAATCAATCTAAAGTTGAAGGGTGGATGAATCAATTAAAAACGGTGTATAACAGAGATTTTTGGGGTGGTTATTATTTAGGTCAAAAATTAGGTGAATTTAATGATACATCTGGCTCAAAAGCAACTCAAAAAAGGGTGTATATTGGTAAAGGTATCCACTATTTTCCACGTGCAGGTGTGGCAGAATTTAAAGTGGAAGCTCAAAACATTAAAGTAGGGGATAAAATTTTAATAACTGGTCCAACCACTGGTGTTGTGGAATCTGAAATAACCGAAATGATGGTGGATGAAAAACCTGTTCATGAAGCCAATAGGGGAGTGAATGTGACTTTTCCAATGAAAGAAAAAATAAGACGCTCAGATAAATTGTATAAATTGGTTAAAACAGAATTTGCTTAATAATGTTAGTGGTTACCTTACAACGCGATAAATGTATTGGCTGTAATTATTGTGAAGAATTATGTCCAGCTATGTTTAAAATGTCTAAAAAAGACGGTAAATCTGTGCTGTTAAAAAGTATCGATAAAAAAGGATTTCACACCATTAGAACCACACCAGAATTACACGAATCTGCCGATAATGCAGCTAAGGCTTGTCCAGTTAAAATTATATCAGTTAAAATTGTTTAATGCCATAATGCAAGGTGCCCGACATATTTTAATTTTACTCTTTGTTCCATCCATTTCAATTACTATTTTTGTGCTACAAAATTATTGGTTAGCAGGTTTGGAACTACTTATTCTTTTTGGATTGATTTTTGTCTTATTCCGAAAAAAATAATAACTTTAACAACTTTCTAAAAAATAAAAATTATGAAAACTATTTTAACTTCTGTGTTTGTATTAATAGCATCATTAAGCTTTAGCTCACCAAGAGCCGACCATTCAATATGGGATGAATTAATGAAACAATATGTTACTCCTGCTGGAAAAGTAGATTACAAAAGTCTTAAAATCAACAAAAATAAAGTATCGGCTTATTTAAAAGAATTAAAAGCACACACCCCTGGTACCGATTGGAGTGATGATGAAAAAACAGCTTATTACATCAATATGTATAATGCTTATACCATACAGTTTATTATTTCAAAATATCCTGTAAAATCGCCTAAAGACATTTCGTATAGTGGTAAAGATATTTGGCATTTAAAATTAGTAGAATTAGGTAATAAAAAGTTAACTTTAACTAATGTTGAAGACATTTTAAGAGGGTATGGCGACCCACGCATCCATTTTGCTATTAATTGCGGAGCGGTTTCATGTCCTAGATTGTTAAACAGAGCTTATAAAGCCAAAACACTCGACCAAGATTTAACCCTACAAACCAAAAGATTTATTAATAATACCGCAAAAAATATTATTAAACCTAAGAAAATTCAAATCTCTAAAATTTTTGAATGGTATGCAGTAGATTTTAAAACTGAAAAAACAGGCGTAATAGATTTTATTAATAAATATTCTAAAGTTCAAATTAAGCCAGACGCAAAAATTGAATATTTACCTTATAGTTGGACGTTAAATGGATAAAGTAATAGCAAGCAAATTATCAATTCAAGAACAAAATAAAATCCTTACAAATTTAGGGAAAGGGTATTCTTTTAAAGAATATTTAAAAAGAGCTAATCAATACCCTTTAAAACCAACTCAGTTAGAAATATTTCAAATTAATTTGGGGTATTTGTGTAATATGGAGTGTAACCATTGCCATGTTGATGCATCACCCAGACGTAAAGAAATAACAACCAAACAGGTCTTGCAAAAATGTTTAGAGGTGATTGATGAAGTATCCTCTATTCATACCGTAGATTTAACAGGTGGCGCACCCGAAATGAATCCTGATTTTAAATGGTTGATTGAAGAATTGAGTAAAAGGAATGTAGAAATTTTAGTGCGGTCAAATTTAACCATTTTAGTTGAGGGTAAATTCAAAACTTATCCCGAATTTTTAGCCAAACATAAGGTCACTGTTGTATCGTCTTTACCTTGTTATACCGAACAGAATGTAGATGCTCAACGTGGAGACGGAACATTTAACAAATCAATTAAAGCCCTTAAAATTTTAAATGATTTGGGTTATGGTCAATCTAACGATTTAAAACTACATTTGGTTTATAATCCAGGAGGAGCATCAATTGCTGGAAATCAACAAGCTTTAGAACGTGACTATAAAAGAGAACTCAAAGAAAATTATAACATTATTTTTAATCAACTTTACACCATTACCAATTTACCCATTAGCCGATTTTTAGAAGATTTATTACGAAAAAATAAATTACAAACCTATGTAGAATTGTTAGCCAATAGCTTTAATCCAAACGCTTCACAAAATGTGATGTGTAAAAACACCTTGTCGGTAGATTATAACGGTAATTTATACGATTGTGATTTTAACCAAATCTTAAAAATTCCAGTGGCTTCTAACATTAAAAATATTATGGATTTTGATAATGCAGAATTATTAAACAGACAAATAGTTACCAATCAACATTGTTTTGGCTGTACAGCAGGAGAAGGCTCATCTTGCCAAGGCGCATTAACTTAATTGTTGAGTAAATTAATTTTTAGTTCTTAAAATAATTTTTATATTTGCTATAAAAAAGATATAAAGGTAATACCTTTATTAAATCGTTATGAGCAATCGCAGAAGACGAAAATAAAAGGAAAAGAATGAAACAAAATCTTTGAAATTTATACTCAAAGAGAAAAAAAGTCCTTGAAGTAATTGAGAAAGTGAAAAGTTTGTAACGGTCAGAATAACTGCCGAAACTGACTTTAAAAAGTAAATATTTTACTTAAAGTAGGCAAAACAAAACTTAACTAAAATGAAAAAGTTAATTTTTAATGGTTTATTCTTAACCACTATTGGTATTTCAATAATTTCCTGTAAAAAGGATAAATTGCTACCAATAAACAACAATAGTAGCACACCAACAGAAAGTCAAATTCCTGTAAAATCAGAAAGTGTTACAATATTAGGTGATAAATTAGAAAATCCCTATACTGTTAAAAATATGCAACTTGCATTTAATCAATTGACGTCTAACAAAAATCAAAATGAAACACTTGAAAAAACAGATTTGTATGTAAGGTTTCTACCTAAAAATTCATCAGAATTAAAAATTTTAGTTGAAGATTTAGAACTTGATTTATGGGATACACCAGTTGAATATGAAGTAAAAGAATATGGCGCTTATTACCACGACCCAAGTTTACCATCAGACAATTATACTTGGCAATACACAACTGTAAAACTCGATTTTCAATTCCCAAATATAAAATATGAAATTATTGATGAATTATTTTTACCCGAAAATTCAAAACAGTCAAATATAAGTAATTTAGTAAATATTGAAGAACTTGAATTTACTGCGTTAAAAATCACAAACAATCTTGAAAAAGGAGAAGTTTTTGGTACTAAGGCTCAAAAGTGGAATCCACAAGGATATATTAGAGTAGAAAATTATATTCAAGATGGACCAAATGCAATAAACGATATAGT
>CAYQRJ010000165.1:0-6467 GCA_964419855.1 uncultured Crocinitomix sp. | reverse complement strand
ATTGGCATAACAATATAGGTTAGCATGACTTTTTAACAATTTATAAAACTTTATTAAGTATGTAATTTGAAACTATAACTTTCAATTTACATACTTAATTTTATATTTTATCTATGTAATTTGAAAGTTTAACTTGCAATTTACATACTTATTTTGTATGTTTGTAAAAATATTAAAACATGAAATTTGATAGATTATTGCAAAAAGCAATTGAAAAACAGCAGAATAATATTCCTGTTGTGGCAATAATTGGTGCAAGGCAGGTTGGTAAATCTACACTTGCAAAACAACTATTGGTAAAAGAAAAAGAAGTAGTATTTTTAGATTTAGAGTCAAGTTCAGACCGTCAAATAATAAAAGAAACAGAGGCATTTTTAAACTTAAATAAAGGTAAAATCATTTGTATAGATGAAATTCAAATGATGCCTGAGTTGTTTATGGAGTTAAGACCTTTTATAGACAACAATAAAGACACTAAATTTATTATTTTGGGGTCAGCATCACCCGAATTAATGCGGCAAACATCTGAAAGTTTAGCAGGCAGAATTTATTATTTTGAATTAACACCTTTTTTATGGGAAGAAATTCAAAACAAAATAAGTATGCAACAATACAGGCTTTTAGGTGGAATGCCTTTGAGTGTTTTAGCCAAAAATGATGAAGATGCTTTTGTTTGGTTAAACAATTACATTAAAACTTTTTTAGAGCGAGATTTAAGAAATTTTGGATTTGATATTGCACCAGATAATATTCGTAGATTATGGACAATGTTGGCACACAGTAATGGTCAATTGTTAAATTATTCTACACTTGGCAAATCAATGGGTTTGAGTCACACTACAGTAAAACATTATGTTGATATTTTAAAACATACGTTTATGATTCGAGTATTAGAGCCTTATCATATTAACATCAAAAAAAGATTAATAAAATCACCTAAAATACTATTTAGAGATACAGGAGTGTTACACGCATTATTAAAAATAGAAACCTTTGATGAATTATTTTCGCATCCAATATACGGTAGTTCATGGGAAGTAACTGTGATTGAAAATATAATTGCAAAATATAGCAATTGGACACATCATTTTTACAGATCGTCAAACGGAAATGAGTTAGATTTGGTGTTGACAAAAGCTAATAGAGTAATTGCCATTGAAATTAAAACATCATCAACTCCCAAAGTGAGTAGAGGATTTTGGGTAGCATTAGATGATATAAAAGCAACAGAAAGTTATGTGATTGCCCCCGTTAAAATGCCATATCCCTTAAAAAACGGAACTATGGTTTATCCGTTAGAGGAATTTTTAAGCAAAGATGTTTAATAACTATCCAAAATTGTTAATCAAATAAGTAACAAAAGATACATTACAGTATTTTATTAGTTGTATTTTTGCGCTAATGTTACAATTACACGACAAAACTTTTGAACCCTATATTTCGGCTACAGAGATTGATGTGGCAATAAAAAAAATAGCGGCTGAAATAACAGCTGATTATTCCACAAAAAAACCTTTATTAATTGGTGTTTTAAATGGCTCGTTTATGGTAATGTCTGATTTAATGAAAGCATTAGATTTTGATTTAGAAATGAGTTTTGTTAAATTCTCGTCTTATGAAGGAACAGCATCTACGGGTGTTGTTAATGAATTAATTGGCTTTAATCAAAATTTAAAAGGTAGAGATGTTATTTTAGTTGAGGATATTGTAGATACAGGAAATACTTTAGAAAAAGTATTAACAATTTTAAAAGATTCAGGTGTAAATTCAGTAAAAATTGCAACATTATTATTAAAACCAACAGTTTTTGACAAAAAATACAAAATTGATTACGTTGGTTTAGAAATTCCCAATACATTTGTAGTTGGGTACGGTCTTGATTATGATGAATTAGGACGGAATTTAAAAGAAATATACAAACTAAAAGATACAAAAATGTTAAACATTGTTTTATTTGGTCCTCCTGGAGCAGGAAAAGGAACTCAGGCATCAAGACTTGTTGATAAATACAATTTGTACCACTTATCAACTGGAGATGTATTTAGATATAATATTAAAAACGAAACAGAGTTAGGTCAATTGGCTAAAAGTTATATTGATAAAGGTCAATTAGTACCAGATGAAGTGACCATAAAAATGTTAGAGAGTGAAGTAGATAAACATCCAGAAGCTAAAGGGTTTATTTTTGATGGTTTTCCACGTACAGTGGTTCAAGCGGATGCATTAGAGGAATTTTTATCAAAAAAAGATACAGAAGTAGCTTTAATGTTAGCTTTAGTTGTAGATGAAGATGAATTAGTAAAGCGTTTATTGCTTAGAGGTAAAGACTCTGGTAGAGCTGATGATGCCAATGAAGATGTGATTAGAAACAGAATTAAAGTGTATAATAATCAAACCGCAGTGGTAGCCGATTATTATGCCAAACAAAATAAATTTGTAAAAATTAATGGCGTGGGTACTATAGACGAAATTACTAATCGTTTATTTGAAGCCATAGATCGTTTTAACCAATAAGATTTTTTTTACACCTTCCTTTTTACTTATTTTTTGATGAGTTTTTTGGGAGGTGTTTTTATTTAAACCAATTACTAATAAACAAAAGAATGTCAAATTTTATAGACTACGTAAAAATTCATTGTCGCTCTGGAAAAGGAGGAGGAGGCTCACGTTATATGCGTAGAGAAAAATACATTGCTTTTGGAGGTCCAGCAGGTGGTGACGGAGGTAGAGGAGGACATATTATTGTTAAAGGAAATGCTCAAATGTGGACCTTACTTCCATTAAAGTATAAAAAACACATTAAAGCCTCACACGGCGAACCTGGTGGAAAAATGCTATGCCACGGAGCAGATGGGAAAGACGAATATATTGAAGTACCCTTAGGTACAATTGTTAAAGATGCCGAAACAGGAGAGGTTTTGTTTGAAGTTACTGAAGACGGAGAGGAACATATTTTAAAAAGAGGAGGGAAAGGCGGAAAAGGAAATGTTCATTTTAAAAATTCTGTCAACCAAACTCCACGTTATGCTCAACCTGGTATTCCTGAGGAAGAAGGGTGGGTCATACTCGAATTAAAAGTATTGGCTGATGTAGGATTGGTAGGCTTTCCAAATGCAGGTAAATCCACCTTATTATCAGTGTTGTCTGCTGCTAAACCCGAAATTGCTGATTATCCGTTTACTACACTAAAGCCTAATTTAGGTATTGTAGCTTACAGAGATTATAAATCCTTTGTTATGGCAGACATACCCGGAATTATTGAAGGGGCATCTGAAGGAAAAGGATTGGGGTTACGTTTTTTAAGACACATTGAACGTAATTCTTTACTATTATTTTTAGTTCCAGCAGATGCAGATGATATTAAAAAAGAATATGAAATTTTACTCAACGAATTAGAAAAATATAACCCTGAATTAATGGATAAAGATAGAATTTTAGCCATTTCAAAAGCGGATATGTTAGATGAGGAGTTAAAAGCAATGCTATCAAAAAATTTACCTAATGATGTAGATACACTTTTTATTTCATCTGTTGCTCAACAAGGCTTGACAGAACTAAAAGATTTAATTTGGAAAAAACTTCATTAAGTTATTTTAAAAAAGCTTATCTTTGGTTAATAAATATACCTAAAGAAAAGTTCAGATGTTATACACAAACATAGTTGAATTAAATAGATTGGAATTATTAATGTTATTTACTCTTTAATATGAACCATACTCCCTTAGCTGAAAGAATGCGTCCTCAATCTTTAAAAGATTACATAGGACAACAACATATTTTATGCGAAAAATGTGGTTTAAGACGTGCCATAGAGTCAGGTCACATTCCATCTATGATTTTTTGGGGACCTCCTGGTATTGGTAAAACCACTTTGGCGCAAATTATCGCTCATTCAGTTAACAGACCTTTTTATACTTTAAGTGCTATTAATTCTGGAGTAAAAGATATTAGAGAAATTATTCAAAAAGTTAAAAATCAAGGTTTGTTTGGAAGTCAAAACGCCATTTTATTTATTGATGAAATTCATAGGTTTTCAAAATCTCAACAAGATTCATTACTTGGAGCAGTAGAGCAGGGAACTTTAACATTAATTGGCGCTACAACCGAAAATCCATCTTTTGAAGTCATTTCGGCATTGTTGTCAAGGTGTCAAGTTTATACTTTAAAACATCACACTAAAGTAGAGTTAACTCAATTATTGCAAAGAGCCATTGATGAGGATGTAGAGCTGAAAAAGAAATCCATTACATTAAAGGAAACAGAGGCACTAATAAAAGTATCGGGTGGAGATGCCAGGAAATTATTAAATGCCCTTGAAATTGTAGTAGAACAAATAGATGCAGATAAAATTGAAATCACTAATCAAGTGGTGATGGATATTATTCAAGAAAATTTACCCATTTACGATAAAAATGGAGAACAACATTACGATATCATTTCGGCTTTTATTAAATCAATTCGTGGTAGTGACCCCAATGCGGGTGTTTATTGGTTAGCCAGAATGATTGAAGGTGGTGAAGATCCAAAATTTATTGCCCGCAGATTATTAATTTTAGCCGCAGAAGATATTGGATTGGCCAACCCTAATGCGTTAATGATGGCTAAAACCTGCTTTGATGCCGTTTCTATTATTGGTTTTCCAGAGAGTAGAATTATACTTTCTCAATGCGTGATTTATTTAGCTACTTCACCAAAAGGAAATGCAGCCTATATGGCAATAAATATGGCGCAAGATGAAGTGAAAAAATCAGGAGGATTGGCAGTACCTTTGCCACTAAGAAATGCCCCAACAGCTTTAATGAAAGAAATGGGATATGGAAAAGGTTATAAATACTCACACAATGGCGCTAATAATTTTGAAGCACAGGAGTTTTTACCAAAAGAAATTAGTGGAACTAATTTTTATCAAGCAGGTAGCTCAACCCGCGAAAAAGATATAGAAAAAACCATTAAAAATTTGTGGGGCGATAAGTATTTGTAATTGATTTTATCCTAAACGTTTTTTTTACTATCTAATTCTAACTAAAAAATAATAATATAGTGGTGAATTTTGCGGGTTAAATGTATTAATCTTATTTTTGTACAAATTTTTGTAAAATGAGCACTAAACCATCAATTGTAAAAGGAACACGCGATTTTTTGCCAACCACTATGGCAAAACGTAATTATATTTTTTTAACCGTTAAAACAGTATTTGAAAAATATGGCTATGCCCCTATTGAAACGCCTACAATGGAAAAAACCGAAACCTTAATGGGAAAGTATGGTGAAGAAGGCGATAGATTAATTTTTAGAATACTAAACTCTGGAGATAAATTAGCCAAAGCTGATGTGGAAGCAGTAAAAAATAAACATTTAGTGCGATTTGCTAATTCCATCTCAGACAAAGCCTTGCGTTATGACTTAACAGTGCCTTTTGCCAGATTTGTAGTGCAACACCAAAATGACTTAACATTTCCGTTTAAACGTTATCAAATTCAACCTGTTTGGCGTGCAGATAGACCTCAAAAAGGACGTTATCGTGAATTTTATCAATGTGATGTAGATGTGGTAGGTAGCGAATCTTTATTGTACGAAATTGAATTGATTCAAATTTTTGATGAAGTATTAACCAACTTAGGATTGACTGACTTTTCAATTAAATTTAATAACCGTAAAATTTTAACTGGCATTGCAGAGGTCTGCGGTCAACCCGAAAAATTAATAGACATTACAGTTGCCATTGACAAATTAGATAAAATTGGTAAAGAAGGTGTTGTAAAAGAATTAAAAGATAGAGGTTTATCTGATGAAGCCATTAACATCATTAATCCTTTGTTTGAATTACAAGGTAATAATGATGAGTTAGTGGTTAAAATGAAAGATTTTCTTAAAAATAGCCCAATAGGATTAAAAGGAATTGAAGAATTAACTTATGTGTTAGATAGAATTAAGACATTAGGTTTAAATAAAGCCCAATTAGATTTTGAAGTGACTTTAGCCAGAGGATTAAGTTACTACACAGGAGCTATTTTTGAGGTTGTACCCAATAATGTAAAAATAGGTAGTATTTGTGGTGGTGGTCGTTACGATAACTTAACCGAATTGTTTGGTTTAAAAGGAATGTCAGGCGTTGGTGTGTCTTTTGGTGCCGATAGAATTTTTGATGTGATGACTGAATTAGATTTGTTTCCAAAATCATTAACGGCATCTACGCAGGTTTTGTTTATTAATTTTGGTGAGGCAGAACAAGATTATAGCTTGAGTATTTTAAAAACATTAAGAGATAAAAATATTTCAGCCGAAATATATCCAACATCTGCAAAAATGAAAAAACAAATGAAATACGCCAACGATAAACACATTCCTTACGTTATAATGATTGGGTCAAATGAAATAGAAAATCAATTAATTACCTATAAAAATATGGAAACAGGTGAGCAAAACACCGCTTCACTCAATCAATTCATCAGTTTGTTAAATGATTA
>CAYQRJ010000164.1:0-6488 GCA_964419855.1 uncultured Crocinitomix sp. | reverse complement strand
GTAAAGCACAACTGGTTAATTTAACCAACTCTGCATTTGACGAATTAAGAGAAAACGAACGTAAAAAGGTAGAATTGTGGACACAATCTATGCAAGAGGTTAATAAAGATTTAGACGATTATTCTTTTGTGGTGAGTGTACTACAAAATAGTGGAACTTTACCTATGATAATTGTCAATAAAGATAATCAAATTGAAACCACTCATAATTTAACCGAGTTTGATTCCTTACCTAAAAATAAAAAAGAAGATACATTAAGGCATTTAATTGAGGAATGGAAGATAACACACCCCCCTTTAACCCTAAATTTATTTAATAATGATGTCCAAACGGTATATTATTACGACTCAAAAAAATTAGAAGATTTATCTAAAAGTAAAGATTCATTATTTAATGCTTTTTCAGATGAATTAATAAACAATGACGCCTTAGTTCCTGTTATTTTTGTTGATAAAGATACGCGTGAAATTATAGGTACAAACATTACAGATATTGATAGTAACAATGTCATCCAAAAAATAAATAGCTTAAAAACACAAAACGATTCTATTGTGGTGGATTTAGGAACAGATAGAACAGGTGTAATTTATTATGAACATTCGCCAGAACTCACTCAACTCAAATATTTCCCCATTATTCAATTTATAATGATTGCCTTATTTATTTTTATTGGTTATTTAGTGTTTAGCACATTTAGAAAAGCAGAACAAGACCAAGTTTGGGTTGGAATGGCAAAAGAAACCGCTCACCAGTTAGGCACACCCATTTCATCATTAATGGCTTGGGTGCAATTACTTGAAGCGCAAGGGATAGATAAATCTACAATTAATGAAATGAATAAGGATATTGATAGATTAAACACTGTTACCAATAGATTTTCTAAAATTGGTTCAAAAGCCATTTTAAAACCCGAAAATATTGTACCTATTCTTAAACACACTACAGATTACCTTAAAAAAAGAATTTCTGATAAAGTACAACTAAATTTTTATGCTGAGCAGGATGAAATCATAGTCCCTCTTAATCCTCCATTGCTTGAATGGGTGGTAGAAAATATTTGCAAAAATGCCGTTGACGCTATGGAGGGTAAAGGCACCATTAATGTTAAAGCTAAACAACTTGAAAATGATGTCATCATAGACATTGAAGATACTGGAAAAGGTATACCTGCTGGAAAATTAAAAACAGTTTTTCAACCTGGTTTTACAACAAAATCTAGAGGATGGGGATTAGGATTGTCTTTAGTTAAAAGAATTGTTGAAGATTTTCATAAAGGCAAAATAATAGTTGCTAAATCCGAAATTAACGTAGGAACTACTTTTAGAATTACACTTAAAGTAGAAAGTTAACCCGCAAAATTCACCACTATATTATTATTTAATTAAAGTACTGCAAATCAATTAACTAAAATAATTATTGTAGAATTTAGTAACACCCAAATTTAAGGGAATTTGAATTTTTGCGGTTAAACTAATCTTTTTCTAATTTTAGAATACAAATTACATTTGAGATTTTATCCATTTTAACGCTTCATCATAAGTTGAAAATATTTTGAATTTATATGTTTTCTTTCTTATTCTTGCTACAATTTTTGCTAGCACTCTTAAATGTAACTGTTTTACTACAACTGCTTGCGCATTAATAAAGGAAAAATCACTATTCCTATCAGCTATAAAGTTCCAAGTATCAGATGAAAAAGAAAAAGTTAAATCATGACTAGAAATAACATTTGCTTTATTTCCTGTTGATTTGTAAATATCAAGCCCAATATGATATACATGCATATAATCTTCTAGCTGTAGTTCAATAGCTTTATAATGCCAGTGGTATAAATTAGGTTCTAATTCAGTTAAAGTATGAATATCATTGTCAATTAATATTTTAGGCATTTACTAAATATCTTTGTTTTAAATCTAACATTAATTTTTCAAGCTTTTTGGCTTTTGATTTATATTTTAAAACGCCAGCCTGTTCGGCTTTAATTCTGTAATTTTCGGCTTTATCAAAATCATTCATCCACATATATGCCTCTGCCAAGTTATAATATAATAAAGCCGTTACTTTTTTGTTAATTCTACTTTTAGAATCACTTAAATTACTCTCAGACAAAGCTTTTTCCCAAACCGACACGCCTTGTTTAATTTTTGGTATCGCTTGACTATGATTTTTATTATTTTTAATTAAATTATAGCCAGAACTCACATAAGTGTAGGCATCAATTAAGTCATTATAATTATGATTTTTAAATTTTTTAACGGTATAAATATGTGTAGTATATGAAATAAGTGGAAACCCAAAATTTGAATTAACAATATTATACGCCTTTTGCAAACTTTCATTTAAAATTTCTTTTTGCCTTCTATTCCAAAAACTTTCTAAACTATCAATTTTCCAATAATCAAACTCATATTTACTTTGGTAGGTTTTAATTTTTTTAGTGATTAATTCATCACCAACAATTTGGTCTAATAAAACCCCTTTATTAGGCACAATTACTTTAACCCTTACCGGATATTTAGCTTTACTTGAATAAGTGTAATCTATTTTTGTAGTTGATTTTTTTTGTTTAACTTCAAAAGTTGCATTTTGAAATCCTAATAAACTAATTGAAATCTCTACTCCGTTACTTCCTTTTGAAAACCCTTCTAATTTCACCTTATTTTCAACATCATTAACAGCCACTTCTTGCGATAAAATGGGCATAGGTAATTCAGCTCTACTTGGTTGTGGTGGATAATTAGGCTTTTGAGGAACAGGTGTACTTGTATTTCCAGCATTCACAGCTTTTTCATATTTAGCCATTTCAAGTAAATAAGCTTTATCCATTCTTTTTTTCTGAGCCAACCAATTGTCGTATTTTGATTCCATAGCCACTAATTTAGCGTTATAAACATCTAAAGAGTCATTGTTTAAACGTTCAATGGCGGTTTGGTCAACAGTAATTTTATAATTGCTAATACCTTTTAAAGGTTGTAAAGGCAATTGAATGTATTTAAAAGTTACTTTTTGATCTTTAACATTTTGAGCCACCCCTGTCATTTGAAACAGAAGCATTGCTATAAAAATAATGCTTATTTTTTTCATAATATAAATATTTTATTTTCAATTATTTATCTTTACAAAACTAAAAAAAATTACATCATTTCAATTAATTTACCATATAATTTATCAACAGGTAATCCCATCACGTTAAAATATGACCCTTCAATTTTATCAATTCCAACATAACCAATCCATTCTTGAATACCATAGCTCCCTGCTTTATCAAAAGGTTGATAATGTTTAATGTAGTAATTCATCTCGTCACAAGTTAAAGGTTTAAAAAAAACTTTGGTCACATCACTAAACAAAATTTTCTTTTCTAAACTCATTAAACAAACCCCAGTTATTACCTTATGGCTTTTACCCGATAGTTTTGACAACATATCAAACGCTTGAATTTTTGTTTTAGGCTTACCTAACACCTCATCATCAACAATTACAACTGTGTCAGACGTAATTAAAATTTCATCAAATGCTAATTCACTTGTAAATACCTCAGCTTTTTTATTGGCTATAACTTCCGCAATTTTTAATAATGGTGTATTGATGTCGTAAGATTCATCTGTATCTTTAACCCTCACTTCAAAATCAACATCTAACCCTTTTAACAATTCTTGTCGGCGGGGCGATTTTGATGCTAAAATTAATCGTTTATTATTCTTTTTAAGTAAATCGTTCAGCATATTACAAAGGTAGTTATTTTTTGGGCGCTTTAACCCGCTTTTCATTTCAATATTTTTCTTAAAAGCAACCATTTGACATTTGTTTTGCAAGAGCTCCTTTGTCGCTTTACAAAACAAAACAAATGTGTTACTTTTAATTCAAAATGATTTCCATTACAATCGGTAGCGCAAATTTAGTTTACTCATCAACTTTTAACAAAAACTTTAGGCTTTGAAAACATCCATAACAACATAAAAACAAGAGTAGCATTAATACCTAAAAGCTCCGAACCAAACTTATAAGTTGAAATTTGTGGAAGCAATAGTTCTACAAAAACATATAACAAAACAGGAACGGTAATGGAAATAACAACCGCATAAATATCTTTTAATTGCCTATTAGATAACACACCAAACATAAATAATCCAAGCAAAGGACCATAAGTGTAATTGGCAGCCGCAAATAACTTCCACACAATACCATCATTTTCTATTGAGTTAATAATTAAAATAAAAATTAACAACAATACTGACATTAAGACGTGAGATATTTTACGGAGTTTGGTTTGCTCTTTTTCGGGTTTATTTTTAGCATTTAAAAAATCAACACTAAAAGCTGTGGTTAAAGAAGTTAAAGCACTGTCGGCAGAGGAATAAGCAGCTGCAATTAATCCTAAAAAAAACAAAATCCCAACAGACAATGGCAATCCTCCTTCTAAAGCAATGGTTGGAAATAATCTATCTCCTTTACTACCGTGTTCTGCCCAAACCGACATCACCTCTGGATTTTGATGTAAATACACAAATAACAATCCTCCTAATGCTACAAATACTACATTTACAAAAAATAGAACCACAGAAAACACCATCATATTTTTTTGAGAATCTTTTAATGTTTTAATGGAAAGATTTTTCTGTATCATATCTTGATCAACCCCCATCATTCCAAGTGTTAAAAACATACCTCCCAACAACCCTTTAATCCAATAATTTTTGGCATTAGTATCTGTGGTTTGCCACATCTCACCCATACCATGTTCGCTAATGCTATTGTAAATATCAGTTATGCCTAAGTTTAGTTCTCCTGCTATAAAATATACACTTAACCCCACTGCTGCTAACATAAAAAAAGTTTGCAAAGTGTCTGTCCAAACAATGGTTTTAATTCCACCTTTAAACGTATAAATCCAAATTAACAAAATACTAAGTGTAACAGTAAACCAAAACGGAATGCCATATTGATTAAAAATAAACTCTTGTAACACATCTGCCACTAAATATAAACGTAATGATGCCCCAATTAAACGTGACACTAAAAAGAATCCCGACCCCATTTTATAAGTGGCTATTCCAAACCTGCCTTTTAAATATTCGTAAATAGAAATTAACCTTAAACGGTAGTACATGGGTAACAAAACAAAAGCTACAATGGCATACCCCGCAATGTAACCTAAAGACATTTGCAAGTAGGTAAACCCATTCTCTTCAATAGTACCTGGAATGGAAATAAACGTCACTCCCGACAAGGTAGCACCTATCATTCCAAAAGCCACTACATACCATTTTGAATTATGGTTACCAGTGTAAAAAGTGTCGTTATTGGCATTTTTAGAGGTTAAAAATGAAATGGCTAATAAAATAATAAAATAACCAATAAGTAATGATATAAGTAGTGTGCTTGACATAGTTTTAAATGTTATATATTGATAATTCGTTTTCTAATGGAACACGTAAATTTATTAAATCATTTGAATAAATTTGCCTCATTCTACTTATTATTTTATTATATAATTTTTTATCATTAAACACATGTTTTGGAAAAACAATCATTGTATTAATTTCATCATTAAAATAAAACTCAAAATTTTTAGAATTTATTTTACTAAATATTACTGATTTATATATGCGATATCTTTGACTTAATGTATAGGGTTTATTCTTTAATTCATTTTCAGAAACCACATCTTTATTGTCCCATTGTCCAAAAAAGCCAAAACAACAATCAGGATTTTTGTTTAACATTTTTTTTGCCAATTCAATACAAGTTGCAATTAACCTTGAAAACTCACTTTTTTGATTTAACCTTATTTTGAATTTATTTGGATTTGACTCGTGATTTTTAGGATAAAACTTTAAAAAAAACAAATCGTTTGGATATTTTTCAACTCTAATGATATAGGGTTTTTTATTTTTTAATTTTACTTTATATAATAAATATCCATCTCCACCAAACTCACTTGTAGTTGTGTTTTTTATTGGATTATTAATAACCAAAGGAGAATCAAACATTCAATTACAGCACAAATTCATAAGATTGTATCCTAAATTCCTCAACATCTTGTTTTGAAGCTCTTTTGAATTTTAAATCTTTTAAAAAAATCTTTTGCTTTCTTTCAATTGTATTTTTTTTGTTTACAATTGAGTTTTCAACTCCTGTTAAAGTCGTTTTTTTTGTATTTAAAATGTTTAGTCCCATATTTAATTTAACGGTCGTATAATGCAAATATAATACAAAAATACTATCTTTTTTTTAAATTACTAAATAAATACAATTACAACATAAGTCAACGTATTTAAAAAAACTATTTTATAGTTTAAAAGGTATTATTTTCTTCCTCTAATGGTATATTTGATTTAGAATTTTTAATTAATATAATGTATTGAAAATAATCTATTGTACTTGTATTTTTTTCAACTTTCCATTTTTTACCTCCCCTTTTAAAATCTGCAAATAGCATAGTAGTCATAAAAGGTGAATCATTTCCATTTAATTTAAACATCATA
>CAYQRJ010000163.1:0-6498 GCA_964419855.1 uncultured Crocinitomix sp. | reverse complement strand
TAGCTACTCCAGCATGTAAAAAAGGAGCTAATGACCCTGCTTTAAGTTTAAAATCTAGAAAAGCAAGATTGGCAGGTGAGTATGTTATTTCTAAAATTGACAGAACAACCAATTCTACAAGTACTAGCGGAGGAACTACAAGTACTTCTACTACTACTTATGTGTATGATGGTGGTTCAACAGCTACTGAAACAACTGTTAATAGTAGTGGAACTACTATTAATACTACACCTATTTCTTTATTTGAAATGGTTATTAATAAAGATGGAACTTGGGAAATTAAAAAGAACTATCAAACTGAATATTCTTATACAGTTTTAAATCTTGAAACAACTGTAACTACAGACCACATTACAGTTGAAAAAGGTACTTGGGCGTTTTTAACAAAAACTAAAGGGTCTTATAAAAACAAAGAAAGAGTTCAATTAGCTTCAACCGCCTATACAGATACTTGGACAGAAACTACAGTTCAAGTAAATACTATATCAAACAGCTCGTCAACTTCTACTGATAATGGTGTTACTAGTTCAACAGATTCTGAATTATCAGATATAAGTGTTTATGCCATAGATATGTTAAAAAATAAAGAGATGGTTTTTAAATATGAAGTAAATTATTCAAACACAAATAGTGGATCAAGCAGTTCTTCTACTTATAAACAAGATGAAACAATGACTTTAACTCAAAAGTAATTTAAAGTTAAATAAGTTTTTAAATTAAAAAAGCCGTTCCAACATTTTGGAGCGGCTTTTTTGTTTCACTATGAAAAGAACAATTTATATTCGTATTTAATTGCCATTATCGTTAAAAATCCAAATTTTTATTTGATTTTTTTTAGGTAGTTGTTTTGTCATAATTAGTTGTTTTTTTACTAAGATACGTTTCATTAAGTGATGTCATTTCATCAAATACTTAAAATGATATGGTCATTTATTGTTGTGTTGTAATTTAAGATTAAACTGTTAAGGTGTTTTACAAACTTTTCTGTATATTTACAATTCAAAATTAACCGCATTATGAAATTAAAAGCTTTAATAGTTGATGATGAAGAATTGGCAAGAAAAAATTTAAGTATGCTTTTGACAGATTATTGTCCAGAAGTAGAAATACTTGATGAAGCAGCTAATATTAAAGATGCCAAGCAAAAAATTGAATCCCTTAAACCAGAAGTGGTGTTTTTGGACATAAGAATGCCCCGAGCGTCTGAAGGATTTGATTTATTGGAATCATTAGAAAATAGAGACTTTTTTGTAGTGTTTGTAACTGCATTTAAAGATTACGCTTTAAGAGCATTTAACGCCAACGCCATACATTATGTATTAAAACCTGTAGATGTAGATGATTTAAAAAATGCAGTATCTAAAGTTATTGAAACCAAAAAGCAATTTGGTGATGATATAGAAAATTTTAAAACTTATTTTGAAGCCATTAAAAATTTATCTACCAATATAGACAATAAAGGTTATGGTGATAAAATAGCCATTAGCCATACAAAAGGGATTAAATTAATTGAAGCCAAAGACGTGGTTTATTTAGAGGCTTCTGGCAATTGTACTATGATATATTTTAGTGACGGAAAACGCTATTTAGATACCAGAACCCTAAAAATTTATGAAAGCATTTTAAATCCCGAAAAATTTTATCGCATTCATAAATCACATATTATTAATTTGTCTTATCTAAAAGAATATTTAAGTGAAGACGGACACTTAGCTGTTCTTAATACAGGAAAAGTATTACCCGTTGCCCGAAATAGAGTACCAGCTTTTGTAAAAACATTAAAATCGCTTTAAGCCCGTTGAAAAAACTAGGTCTATTTATCTATTTATTTATCCTTTTATTAAATAAAGGGTACGCCCAACAATATAGTTTTATTAACTATGGTGTAAAAGATGGTTTGGCACAATCTCAAGTAACAGATATTTGTCAAGATCATTTAGGATATTTATGGATAGGTACTCAGTCTGGGTTAAGTCGATTTAATGGTCAAACATTTACCAACTACTCAAAAGTAGATGGATTGATCGATAACACCATTCAAAAATTGTTGTTTGACAAAAAAAGTAAACAACTTTGGATAGCTACTCCTAAAGGAATAACGGTTTTAAATTTCACCTCAAAAAAACAATATAATAGTTATCCTTTTAAATCGTCTTATAAAATTAATGACTTATTGTTATTAAATGATACCCTGTTTATTGCAACCAATACCGATTTAATTACATTTTCAAATCAACAATTTAATTATGTTACCAACCAATTAAAGGTAAGGTCATTAACAAAAACCTCAAATCACCCCCTCCTATTAGCAACAAGAAACGGTTTATTTTCCTATAATAATCAGCAATTTACAAAATTTAGTGACTCAACTTTAAACTATAATTTTAGTAAAATAGCTTCTACTGCTGATAATTCCGTAATACTTTCTACCTATAATAATGGAATCATTAAATATAATCTTACACATCAAACCAAAGAATTTATTACCCAACCCATTAGAATATTAAATTTTATTAATCATAAAAATCAAATTTGGGCAATTAATGACCAATCTATTTTATTGATAAAAAAAAATATTCAAAAAAAATACACAACTCAAAATGGATTGCCTCAAGTAAAACTAAAATGCTTATTTGTTGATAAAGAAGATAATTTGTGGATTGGAACTTATGGTAAAGGGCTATTAAAATTTTCTAGTGAATCGGTTGTTAGTTACTCTACAAAAAATGGATTACCATCTGACATCATTATGAGTATTAATCAAAACAAAAATGGAGATTTGGCTTTTGGTACTTACGATAAGGGAATGGTGATTTTTACTAAAAGCGGAGACAAACATTATTACACCTATGATGATTTGAATTCAAGAACAGTTTGGTCAATTTTAGATATTGAAAACAACGATTTTTTAGTAGCATCTACGGGCGGATTGAGTGTTATTAATGATTATCAGTTATCCAACAAACCCGAGTGTAGAGGTAAATTTAAAACTTTATATAAAGCCAACAATCTTATTTTTGTTGGTGGAAAAAAAGGGTTGTGGATATTAAACGATAAAAAATTTAACAATGTAAAGTCAAGTGAAAATTATGACATTAATAAAGTGTTTGGCAATTCAAGTAAGTTGTATATTGCCTCAAAAGCAGGATTGTTTTGGAGTTATATTTCCGATAACATCTCACAACTTAACCAAATTGAAATAGCAGAAAATGAATGTAATACTTTAACCATTGATGCCTATAATAATTTATGGGTAGGTACTATTGATGGCTTGTTTGTTGTGTCTCCAAATTTTGCAGTTATAGAGTATCAGTTAGATAGTTTAGATTTTAAATCAAGAAATGTTTTAGGTTTAATTACCGACCGAAATAAAAATATATGGGCATCAACAACAAATGGGGTGTATTTATTATTAAAAGGAAATCCATTTACTGAAAAACTTGAAAAATATCATTATTCAGAAGCAGAGGGAATAACAGACTTAGAGTCAAACCTCAACGCCCTTTATGAAGACCGCCTAGGATTTATTTGGTTAGGAACATCATCAGCTCTTTATAAAATTAACCCTACGTTAAGAGATGAGTTATTTATTCAAAAAACACCAAATTTATCAATTGAGTCTATTAAATTATTTAAAGAAAACTTCTCATATTCCAAGTACGCAAAATCTTATGATTCTTTAAATCATATTCCAACAAAATTGGTTTTACCCCCTAAACAAAATCACTTAACGTTTGAATTTATAGGTATTAATCTTAAAAACCCAAAAAATGTAAAATATAGTTATAGATTAAAAGGAGCAGAGGAAAAATGGTCTCCTTTATCAGCCGACCACACGGCTACCTACTCATTTATATCGCCTGGCAATTATATGTTTGAGGTAAAAGCTACTAATGACGGCATAAACTGGACAGCAGTTAAATCTGTAGAGGTAATTATTGAACCGTTTTTTTGGCAAAAATGGTGGTTTGTGCTAGGTGTTTTAATAGTAGTTACGTTACTCATAGTTTTATTTTTTAGAGTGAGAATTAATATTTTAAAACGTAAAAAAGACAATGAAAAATTAGTGTTTAAAAATAGATTAAGAGAGCTAGAGCAACAATCACTTAACGCTAGTATGAACAGACATTTTATTTTTAATTCACTTAACTCAATACAGTATTTTATTAATAGTTCTGATAAGCGTTCTGCTAACAAGTTTTTATCCAATTTTGCTAAACTCATCCGCAAAAATTTAGACAGTTCTACAGCCGATAATTTTATGGTTAACTTAGATGAAGAAATAGAAAGAATAGATTTATATTTATCTTTAGAAAAAATGAGATTTGGCGACAAATTTGACTTTGTAATTAATGTTGATAGTGATGTAGATGTAGAGATAATAAAAGTCCCCTCAATGATTTTGCAACCTTTTGTTGAGAACAGTATTATTCACGGTATATTACCTAACGAAAAAAAAGGATTAATTACCATTAATATTCATAAACAACACGATTCTCTTGAATTTGAAGTGATTGATAACGGCGTAGGCATTGACGAAAGTAGTGAGTTTAAATCTGATTTTGCAGGAGACCACGAATCTAAAGGAATGAAAATAACTGAAAACAGAATTGAATTAATTAGAAAAATTAATGGTGGCAAATTAATGATTATAGGTCCTTTTCAGTTAAATGATGAAAATGGAAAATCTAAAGGAACAAAAGTAATTATTAAGCTACCCTTAAATGGAATTGAATAATGGAGCAAGTTTTTAAAGATTTAAAAGTAGTTGAAATTGCTAGCGTACTTGCAGGTCCTTCTGTTGGAATGTTTTTTTCGGAATTAGGTGCTGAGGTGATTAAAGTAGAAAATAAAAAAAGTGGTGGTGATGTTACTCGGTCGTGGAAGTTGCCAACCGAACCGAAAGGGGTAAATGTTTCGGCATATTTTTGTTCGGTTAATTACAATAAAAAATATGTATTTTGTAATTTGTTTGATGACCATGAGATTAAAAATGTAAAAGCACTAATTAATCAAGCAGATATTGTTATTTTAAATTTTAAAAAAGGAGATGATGTAAAATTTGGACTTGATTATGAAACCTTAAAAAAAAACAATCCAAAATTGATTTACGCCACCATTAACGGATTTGGAGAACAAAGCGATAGAGTGGCATACGATTTAATATTACAAGCTGAAACGGGTTTTATGTCAATGAACGGCACACCTACATCTGGACCTGTAAAAATGCCCGTTGCCCTTATTGATGTTTTGGCAGGTCATCAACTCAAAGAAGGTATATTGGTAGCACTGTACGAAAGGCAATTGTCAGGCAAAGGAAAAAAAGTTACGGTGTCTTTATACGATTCTGCGGTGGCGTCTTTAGCCAATCAAGCCACCAATTGGTTAATGGGTAATCATGTGGCTAAGCCTATTGGAAGCAAGCACCCCAATATTGCTCCTTACGGTGAATTATTTAAAACAAAAGATGGTAAATTAATAACCTTTGCCATTGGTAGCGATAAACAATTTAAAAATTTATGTCAAGTGCTTCATCTTGATGATTTAACAGAAGATGAAAGGTTTGTAAATAATGTTTCAAGAGTAAAAAATCGTGAAGTTTTGGAAGAATTATTAAAAAAAGAAATTAGTAACTATTCATCTGTTGAGCTTGTTCCAAAATTACATCAATTATTTGTTCCTGTTGCCAAAATTAATTCAATAGATGAGGTGTTTGAAAATGAAGATGCCCAAAAATTAATTCTATCCGAAACCATAGACGGTATTGAAACTAAAAGAGTTAAAACTGTAGTGTTTAAATAATGTCAAATAAAAAAAAATATCCACCTTTAAATTTACCTAAAGCCAATTTAAAATTTAAAAACAATCAAATTTGGGATGTGTTAAGGCAAAAGTATGTGTTACATACACCTGAAGAATGGGTAAGGCAACATTTTATACATTATTTAATAGACTTAGGATACAGTAAAAATTTAATGGCATCAGAACAACTGGTTAAATACAATAATATGTCTAAAAGATGTGATATTGTAGCGTTTAATAATAAAAATGAAACCTTACTAATTGTTGAGTGTAAAGCCCCTCACATAAAACTAACACAAGATACATTTTATCAGATAGCCAAATATAATTCGGTGTTAAATGCTAAATATTTGGTTTTAACCAATGGCATCCATCATATTTTTGCTTATGTTAATCAACAAAAAAATGAAATATCTTTTTTAGAAAACCTACCTTATTTTAAAGATTTGTAATTAACCCGCAAAATTCACCACCACCCAGCACCAATAAACTTAAACAACAAGTTGCAACAAAAAAGCTCCATAATTTATAGTTACTCCTGTTTTTTTAAAACTCTAACCCCTTGTTTTAGTATTTCGTTATATTTCGACAAGCTCAATAACGAATTTCGATAAACTCAATAACAAACGAACTGTTTGTACCCCCACCCCGAAAACTTTCGCGGGTTTCGGGGCTTTCGGGGATACTTAGAAAGAG
>CAYQRJ010000162.1:2008-6512 GCA_964419855.1 uncultured Crocinitomix sp. | reverse complement strand
AAACTCCATAAATCGTGTTCAAATTTAAAGATTTTTTCTTTAATTTTTTCAGATTCCAATAAGGCATCTACACCAGATTTATATTGATCTATATCTCTATCGTAGATATTAGATTCTTTTTCAATGTAAGATTGGAACATTCTTTTCCAAAATAAATCATCAAAAGACATTCTTTGAGAATCATTTTGTCTTGATTGAACAAAGAAGTTTTGGAATACATATCTGCACTCAGGAAAATATAACCAAAATAATTCTTTAAACCCAGTAATATTTCCATTTTGATCTTTTGCATAAATTACAGGACAAATACCAATAATTCTAACATCCAATACAGAACGTTCTTTATCAAAAAACCAATCTTCTTTTAATTTATATTGAACAATATCTTTAGAAGTGTACCAATTAAATTCATTTGGGTAATAAACAGTATTACCATCAGCATCAATTGAATCTTCTCCAGGATATTCAATACTTTCAATCGCTTCAGGAGCTGCATTAAATACTTCAGCACCTAAATATTCCATTCCTTTAACATATTGTCTAAAAATAGAATCGGTAATAAATGTTCCGTTTGGAGAAAGACCATATTTATCTGGTGTAATTGGATATTTGAATAAATCACCATCATCCCATTCAACCCAATCAGGGTCAAAAGGCGAATAAAGCGTTAAATCACCATTCATTATATGATAACGAATGATAGTCCATAAACTCCATCTTGAGATGTTTTTTCTCCAAATCCACTCGTCATTACCTTCACCTTCTCTAATATCATCTAAAGGATAGTATAAAGGGTGGTTAAATTTTTCACGTAGGTCAATAATTCTCCACACACGCTTACTCCAAGTTACATCCGCTTCACGAACAAACTCGTAAGGAATAACCTTTTTAGTTGGAATATGTTCTTTTACATAAACTCCATCTAAAACACCAGGTGCAGGGTTTGCAATTGGACCTCTTACATCTTCTTGAGCAGTAGCAAAAATTGCTAAACTCATCATCCACATAGAAAAAATTAACTTTTTCATAACTCTCCTTTTTTAATTAATATTATCTTACTTTAAAAGAAATCCCCCCTTTTTTACCAATTCCGTCAGGTCCTTTATAGTCCACTACAATAGTAACTTGTTTACCTTTAGATTGTCTTAGGATTGATTTTGCTTTTGAATCAAATCTACCACCTGATAATACTTTACCAGTACCTGGCACACCATCAACTTTAACTTGACCACTTTTAATTGTAAATGTTACTCCTTTTAATGGCACAGATGGGTCATAACCAACTCTAATACCAGTTTGACCTTTAGCTGCAGCATAAGATGAAGTACCACCCATTTGAGTTTTACCAAAATACACTGTTGCTGGAGGCATTGGACGACATTCAAATTCAAAAGAACCTAAAGGAACACTAGAACCGTCTTCTTTAATACCAGAAACGTTTATTTTAGCTTTACGTGTTCCTCTACTAACTTTAGCCACATATTGACCTTTACCTTTTCCAGATAAAGAACATCCGCTACCAGATAATTTTACTTTATCAGCAGGGAAACCAGAAGCTGTACCTTCTACAACATTATTGTACCCCCAATATAAAATTCTCATTTCGGGTTGAGCTACAACTCCCATTGGCGCACCAACTGAGTAGTTAAACTCCCAAGGTTTTGACACCCATTCACCTTTTTGTTTTACTTTAATAATTCCTTTAACCTTGTGTGGTCCCGGTTTATTACCAGCTAAAACAATACCTTTTTCACTATCTGTAGATATCCATTTATCTACATTAGCTGTATCTTCATCCATTCCAAAAGAAATTGGATTATTTTCAGTTGAATCATAAGCGGCAATCATTACATTTAAGTTAATAGAATCACCTTGATTAATGTATCCTTTAGATGCAAATGCCAATGGTTCAATTTTATTAAAATTAAACATTTGAACTTCAACTTTATCTAACATGTGTTCAGAAGCAATAGCTTCAGCATTTCTAACATCAGAACGCAAAGCTGCAAACATGGCTGCAGCAGCAACAATTGGTGCATGGTCAAATAAAGACGATACCCAAGCTACCTCTTCACCATCATGATTATGAACAGTTTCAGGATAACCTAATATGTTATATATTTGATTAATTCTAGCGGTATCTTCTGGGTTTGCTGTAGCAAAAGCAGCTTTTAACCCTTTAGCATCATCTGGTGCTTTAAACGAAAATTTCTTTTTACCTTTAGAGTAATTTGCCATTTTCTCACACAATGTATTTCTATATTTGATTAAAGTAGTACGAATTGCTGCACCAGTTTTATTTGGTTTATGCGCCGTACCACCTTCTGCAGTAATAAAAATATTGGTTGGAATGTCATAATTATCAAAATTTGCAATCTCATGAAGAGAATGTAATTCAGTTGCATATTTTTTTCCATTTACTTCTTCATCTTTGGTATGATCAATCCAGTCTTTACCTTCAGCTGTTTTAATCATTTTGTTAGAATTTTCAATTAAAAACTGAATAGTTTTTGCTGCTTCTTCTCTAACTTCTAAAGCTTTAGCTTGCCATTCTTTAATTAATTTCACATCACCACCAGTCGCTTTTAAAGTTGTAATTTTATTATCAAAACCTTGATAAATTCCTTCAACTTTAGATTCTATAGCACCAGTACTTACCTCAACTTTATCATTTAATGTGATAAAAGCGGCAATTACTTGCTTAGAAACGTTAAGAGCTAAAAGTGCTGTAAGTACGAGATACATCATCCCGATCATCTTCTGTCTTGGGGTTTCTTTTCCTCCTGCCATTTTTAATTAGTTTTAAATTTGTTAATACTTAATTAATTTTACTTAAAAGATTATATTAATCTTTAGTAATTGTCATGGCTTTTAACATATTACCATAAACTTGATTTAAATCAGTTAGGTTACGTGTTAACATAGACATATTTTCTTTATACATTCTAGTATCTTCAACTGAATCGGCAAGATTTTGCATCATTTCAGTTACTTGACCTTGGAATTTTTCAGTTGCTTCTAAATGACCTGAGGCACCTTTTAATTGTAATTCATACACATTATTAAGTGCTGTTAAGTTAGTAGAAACTTTAGACAATTGCTCTCCAAAAGAAGCTCCTTCTTCAGCCCCTTGTGTTAAACCTAAAACGGATTCAGACGCTCTAGCATAAGTATCAGTTAAAGACGCTACATTTTTAGAAGCTTCTTCTAAACTAGCTACATAATTATCAGTAGCTGCAGCAGCACCAGAAACAGCTTTTAAACCTTCAGCATTTTCAGCTAAAGTTTTAATACCATCACCTAATCTTTCTAATAATTGTTGATCAATACCTGCTTCTTCTAGTAAGCTATCAAATTTCTCAGTAATTCCTGTTACAGAACCACCTCCACCACCTTGACCGGTAGCTGAAACACCTTTTTCATCAATGTAAGCATGTACGTCAAAATCTTCATCATGTGCCAGTGCTAATTCTGGGTAAACTAATTCCCAATTTGGGTCTTCATGTAACGGTTCAAAAGCCGAGAAGAAGAAGATAACTGCTTCAGTAGAAAGACCTGCAACAAGCATAATACCCGCACCTGGCCAGTGCATAATTTTAAACATTGCTCCTACAATTACTACGGCTGCACCAATACCGTATAATTTAGCCATAAAATTTTTCCATTTTTTAGTTCCTGGTCTCATAATTTTCCTTGTTTTAGTTTAACTTTTATTTATTTTGGTTATAATTTACACTTTAATTAATTATCTTAACTCAATGTCAGATTTAATTTCGTTTCCGCCTTCTGCTTCAAAATCAGCTCCACCACGACCGATATGAGTTTGCACACATCTAAATCCTAAATAAGACTTAGTTGTATCTTGATACTCGTAGGTTCTTGTACCTGTTTGTAGGTAATACCCCACATCTTTCCAAGACCCACCACGAATGACTTTTCTTTTTAATGAAGGTGGATCCCAATCCATTGCATAATATCTATATTCTGGGTTTAAATCGTGAGCAAATTCGTAAACTGATTCATCATAAGCTGTTTCAGTCCATTCTGCTACATTACCTGACATACAATATAATCCGTAACCATTAGGGTTATAAGAATATGCTTTTACAGGGTAAAAACCACCATCATCAAAATATCTACCTCTCATTGGTTTAAAGTTACCTAACATACAACCAGCAGAGTTTCTAATGTAAGGACCTCCCCAAGGATATGGTGATTGTTTAAGACCACCACGAGCAGCATATTCCCATTCAGCTTCAGTAGGCAATCTAAAATCTTGTACCCAAAGCATTCCTTGTCTAGTTAGCCAGTTATTTAATTTTTGAGTTCTCCACACGCAAAATGCTCTAGCTTGTTGCCAAGTTACTCCAACAACAGGATAGTTATCGTAAGCTGGATGCCAAAAATACATATTTGTCATTGGGTCATTAAAAGAATAAGTAAAATCTCTTACCCACACTAAAGTATCAGGATAAACATTAATTTCCTCTTCAATTACAAAACG
>CAYQRJ010000162.1:0-1908 GCA_964419855.1 uncultured Crocinitomix sp. | reverse complement strand
TACCATCTTTCATCAGGTTTTAAATAAAACTCAGACATTAAAGCAGTAACTACTTCATCTGGTACACCTTTAAAAGTCCAACTTAATGGGAAATTATCTCTATAATATGAGTTAGTTTTATCAAAGTTATCTTCCCAATACTCCCATTGTTGAGTTGTTTCATTATAATAGATATCGTCATGCATTAACATTTCACCTATATCCATTTCATCAATTTCTCTTTTAACTGGATCTCCAAAATCTCTGTCAACATCTACATTATAAATTCTTTCTAACAACAAAGAATCTTTAACCCAGTAAACAAATTCACGGTACTCGTTATTTGTTATTTCAGTGTTATCAATATAAAATGCAAATATTGAAACAGGGTGATTTTTTGTTTGATGTAAAAAAGGTACATCCTCATCACTTTGCCCCATCATATATGACCCTGAAGGCACATACACCATTCCAAGTGGAATTTCAGGATAGAAACTCCTTCTTCCTTGCACACCTGTAAGATGTCCCGTACCGGGATCACAACTTACTAAGATTAATGCTACAAATACTCCAAAAATTAATTTTTTCATGCTACCAATTTTATTTTAAACCAATTCAGTTTCGACTATCAAGATTAAGGGTTTGGTTTTATATTAACGGTAAATATATTTTTTAGTTACAGTTTTTTTATTTTTTTTATTGTAAGATACGTACATTTCCATATCTTGTTACAGGTGGTGGTGGAGAGAATATGCAGTAATTTAACATGATTTCGTGCGATCCATACCAATATTGAGCTAAAGGACCAGTCATCATATCATAAGAATATCCTATTTTAAGGACATCTGCAGGACCTTTTAACGCCCCTCCTTTTGTTACTCCTCCATTAGTATTATATCTTTTCATTTGAAAACCTACCATAAATGCTGCTGCATCTGCTTTTGCCGTTCTGTATGTTATACCCGCATACACCCCCATATCGACAGTCAACCAATAATCAGCTAACACATTTACATCAATGGCAGATGTAGTCATATCTGTTTTCCATAATAAAGAGGGAGTAATTGTTAAGTTATTAGGTAAAAAATATGCCCAACTTTGTTTAGCTTGTGAAATTTGATAACCTGCCATAACGTATAAATGACGTGCTTTATTAAAACTTACTTTATCAATAGTTGGTGCAGTAATATGAGTTGCTGACACACCTATATAATAGCCTTGAGTTCCTTTCCAATGTAATCCTAAATTAACATCAAAAGCAGTACCACTTGTTCCTAGAGGTAAATTAGGGTCTAAAGTTGCATCTGTTCCAGTTTCTGGTGCATTCCATTTGGGTTGAAAACCTACATTTTCAATTCCTAAACCAAGACCTGCACTAAATAAACCATAACCTTGCACATCTATATGTTTTGCATAGTTAAGTTTAACTTCTGTTTCTTTTCCGTAACCAATGACATCACTCATAAAAGACAATCCTGCTCCACTACCACCAGCAAAAGTAGGCAAATTTCCTTGCACATTAAATAATAATGTATTGGGAGCGTCTTGCACCTTATCCCATTGACCACGATAAATTAAAGTTCCGCAATATCCTTTCATTCCTGTTGTGGCAGGATTGTAAGACATTCTGTCGAACATGTAATGTGTCAATTGCTTGTCTGACTGAGAAATAGCCGTGTTTACTGCTAAAACACTCAACGCAAATACTAAGACTTTTTTCATAGATATGTGTTTATAAAAATGCATTTTTTTGTTTGGATTTTATCCATTAAGTCGCTAAAGTAATTATTTTTTTTTGAATAACTGCAAATATTTTTAAGTTTTTTTATGATTTTAAAAATAAATTATCAATTAAAAAGAATAAAAACAGATAAATATTTTAATGATTTTATAGTGTTAAGGTTGTTAATTGATTAATATTAAACTAAT
>CAYQRJ010000161.1:0-6554 GCA_964419855.1 uncultured Crocinitomix sp. | reverse complement strand
ATCAAACTTTTTATAAAAATAATTTGGTTATGTCATAGAAATCGAACTGACGCTAGAATTTGGTTGTGTGATAGAAATCGAACTGACGCTAACATTTATTTCTTTAAAACTATTCTCTGTTTGCCAACAGGTAGAAAATTGACGCTTACTTTTTAACATAAAAGTAAGCAGTGTAACAGAATTATATCCTGACAACTTTCGGGGACAATTTATTTAGGTCGTTATTGTTTTTTATCAATAATTTATCTCTATTCATATCCTTACTTACAAATTTGTGCTTACCTTTGTATCCCGTTAGGTAAAAATTAAAACAAAATGTCAAATTCAACAAAGTACATCTTTGTAACCGGCGGGGTTACTTCATCATTAGGTAAAGGAATTATATCTGCATCTTTAGCAAAACTTTTACAAGCAAGAGATTATACAGTAACCATTCAAAAACTTGATCCATACATCAATATTGACCCTGGAACATTAAACCCTTACGAACATGGTGAATGCTTTGTAACAGATGACGGTGCTGAAACTGATTTAGACTTAGGACATTATGAACGTTTTTTAAATGTTCCCACCTCACAAGCCAATAATGTTACAACAGGTAGAATATATCAATCGGTTATTAATAAGGAGCGTAGAGGAGAGTTCCTTGGAAAAACCGTGCAGGTTATTCCTCACATTACTGACGAAATTAAAGAAAGAATACAAATTTTAGGAAAAAAAGGAGAATTTGACATTGTAATTACAGAAATTGGTGGAACAGTTGGAGACATTGAATCTTTACCTTATATTGAATCAGTTAGACAAATGATGTGGGAATTTCCAGAGGATTGTTTAGTGATTCATTTAACTTTAGTGCCTTATTTAGCTGCTGCAGGTGAATTAAAAACCAAACCTACTCAACACTCAGTAAAATCGTTACTTGAGGTAGGGGTGCAACCTGATATTTTAGTTTGTAGAACTGAACACGAATTAGATGTATCTATTCGTAAAAAAATAGCCAAGTTTTGTAATGTATCTCCTAAAGCTGTTATTGAATCCATAGATGCAAAGTCCATTTATGAAGTGCCTTTGTTAATGCAAGAAGAAGAGTTAGATAGGGTAGTGCTTGAAAAATTACATTTGCCTGCCAAAGATGAACCTAAAATGGATAAATGGAAAGAATTTTTAAATAAATTAAATCATCCTAAAACAGAAGTAACTATTGGGTTAGTTGGAAAATATATAGAGTTAAAAGATGCCTACAAATCTATTGTTGAATCTTTTATTCATGCTGGTGTAGCTAACGATTGTAAAGTAAATTTAGAATGGATTCATTCAGAAACTTTAACTAACGAAAATGTTAACGAAAAATTAAAAGGATTACAAGGGATTTTAGTTGCTCCAGGTTTTGGATCAAGAGGAATTTCAGGGAAAATATCTGCTGTTAAATTTGCACGTGAAAATAAAGTACCTTTTTTAGGAATTTGTTTGGGAATGCAATGTGCGGTAATTGAATTTGCTAGAAATGTTATTGGGTGGAAAGATGCTCACACCTCTGAAATTGATAAAGAAGCAGGACATCCAGTAATAGATTTAATGGAAGAGCAAAAAACGGTAACTGAAAAAGGAGGCACCATGCGTTTAGGATCGTATAAATGTAAAGTGTTGGCAGATACAAATTTAGCTAGAGCTTATAACCAAGAAATTATTGATGAACGCCATAGACACAGATTTGAGTTTAACAGCAAGTATTTAAAAGATTTTGAAGAAAAAGGAATGATTGCTTCAGGTAAAAATCCTAAAACAGGATTGGTTGAAGTGGTTGAAATACCAAATCACCCTTGGTTTGTTGGTGTTCAATATCACCCAGAATATAAGTCAACTGTATCTAATCCACAGCCCATTTTTAAAGCTTTTGTCAAAGCAGTTTTAGATAATAAATAAAAGATGTTGAAATTTTTGGCTATTTTATTTATCTCAACATCATTTTTAGTAAAAGCACAATTTAATTTTGGAATTAAAATTAGTGGTTTGGCTTATCATCCTCAAAAAGAGATAAATGAAAACCATTATCGTTGGAAACTTGATAAAAAGGGACATTTTGTTTCATTTATTGGGATTTCATTTGTGTTTGATTATGCTTTTAATCCATATTTTGGAATTAAAACTACTCATACAATTATGCCTTTTGATTGTGCAGGTAAATGGGCTTTTGTTTCTCACGTAGGTGTTAATTTTCATGACCGTATTATAGGCTGGAAAAATAATATTCACCGCTTTTCTGGTAGTTTTGGTCCTTTATGGTACTACCGAAAAGGTTGGAATACCATCAAAAACTATCTGCACGAACCTCAATTTATTAAACAATCTAAAAATAAAAAATGGGAGCATAAATTTGTATGGTATGGTGCGCAAGCTCAATATGATTATTATTTTAAACCTAATCAAGCATTTTCTGTTAATCTTTTTCCTGGTTATCCTTATATTTATTCTTTTGCTGTAGGAGAAAGTTTTAGATTGTAACCTTAAAACTTAAAGTGTAAAACAATAGTTTATTTTAAAAATAAGTTTATGTAAACCTTATCTATTGCCAAAAATTGAGCTCCCTATTCTTACCATTGTGCTTCCTTCTTCAATAGCTATTTGATAATCACCACTCATACCCATTGAGATGTGCTTAAAATCATCACAATCACTAAAATGTTCTCCTTTAATAACGTCAAAATATTGTTTTAATGTTCTAAATTCTTCTCGTATTTGATTGACATCATTAGTAAATGTTGCCATTCCCATTACACCAACAATTCTAACATGTTTTAAATCAAAAAATAAATATTCATCTAACATATCAATACCTTCTGCTATATCTAATCCAAATTTACTTTGTTCTTCTGCAATATGAAATTGGATAAGAATATCAATTACCCGATTATGTTTTTTGGCTTGTTTATCAATTTCCTGTATCAATTTCATACTATCAACGGCGTGAATTAGACTAACGAACGGAACAATATATTTAACTTTATTGGTTTGTAAATGTCCTATTAAATGCCATTGTATATCTTTGGGTAAACTATGATATTTATCTACCATTTCTTGCACTTTATTTTCGCCAAAAATACGTTGTCCAGCTTGGTATGCTTCTAAAATCATATTGTTTGGTTTGGTTTTTGAAACCGCCACCAATGTTACATTTATAGGTAATTGGCTTTTTATTTTAAGTAAGTTATTGGCTACATTCATTGATTAATCATTTAAAGGGTAAATTACCATGGCACTTCTTAATTTTGGTTCTATCCAAGTAGATTTTGGAGGCATAATTAAATTGGCATCTGCCACATCTTTTAGTTGCTTAGGTGTAACGGGTGCTAAGCCAAAACCAACATCAAATTTATTTTTATTCACTAAATCTTTTATACCATCCATTCCTTTTCTGCCATTAATAAAGCCCATTCTTTCGTCTGTTTGTAATGATTTAATTCCTAAAATGGGTTTTAATAAATAATGACTTAAAATATAAGTGTCTAAACTTTCAACAGGGCTATTACGGTTGATGATTTGCTCTTTGGCTTGTAAATTATACCATTGATTATCTAAAAACATTAAAATATGATGTAACCCTCTTGATTTTGGATGTTCATCATTAATTTGAGTTACAATAAAATTACTTTCAATTTGACTAATCAATTCTTGAGGTGATAGGTTATTTAATCCTTTAACCAATCGGTTATAATCTAAAATATTTAAACGTTCAGAAGCGATAAAATAGGCTAAAAAATGAGCCTTTTGTTCGGTTTTATTTTCACATTCATTATAAAACCGAGCAGAGGATGCCGAGCGGTGATGCCCATCTGCTATGTAAACATCATCAATATCTTGATAAATAGATTGAATGGACTCAATATCATTTTTATTTGTAATTACCCACAATTCGTGTTTGGCTTTGTCAGTTGTTGTAAATTCATACTCTGGGCGATCAAAAGTGAGTTTTGTAAGCAATTGATTAAGTTTTTCTCTATTGTCGTGGAATAATAAAACGGGTTCGGCATTAAATTCAACTACTTTTAAATAATTACTAAATATTGTTTCTCTTTCGGTTAAAGTTTGTTCGTGTTTTTTTATATGACCTTGCTCATATTCTTCAATGGATGCTCCACCAATTACCCCAAGGTAAACGTGATGTTGAGTCGTTTTTTTATAGATGTATAATGCGGGTTGTTCCTCTTGTATAAAGATGCCTTCATTAAAAAAATCATCAAATCTGTTTCTAACTTTCTGAAACCTTTCTGGTGTGTTAGGTTTCGTTTTATCTTCTTCTTGAAATTCGGGATTAATAATATGAATAAAACTATAAGGATTACCTTTTAATTTAGCTTGAAGCATTAAGTTTGTATAAGCATAATAAGGTCTTGAAGTGACTAACTGAGCTTTATCTCTTGTTGGTCTAATGGCTCGAAAAGGAATTATTTTTGTCAATGTAAAATTTTTTTATGCGAATTTATGAAATAAAACATAAGAGTTTGTTCTTAAATTAAAAAAAAATTATAAATTTGGACTGCAACAACCATTTAACTATGAATTTTACTGTTACAGAACAACCAAATTACGCTTTAATCACCTCAAATGTTGAAAAATTAGATGCTTCTAATGCATCAGAATTAAAATCAGAAATTGTTTTATTGAATAAAAAAGGGGTTAACAAAATCATATTAGATCTTTCTAAATCAAAATATTGTGATTCTTCAGGTTTAAGCGCCATATTAATAGGTAACCGTTTATGTAAAGATTCCAGTGGTATATTTACCGTTTGCGGATTACAAGATAATGTTAAAAAACTCATCCAAATTTCACAATTAGATAAGGTGCTAAGTATTACTTCTGATTTAGAAAATGCCAAAAAAGTAATTGGCTAAAATATGATGTACAGTAAATTATCCTCTAATCACATTAATTTTTTTAAAGCGATAATAGGGCAAAGTAACGTTTTTATTGATGATAATTTAAAAAAAACTTATGCCTCAGACGAAACAGAGGATTTTGTGTTTATGCCTTCTCTGGTTTTAAAGCCGTCAACAGTTGAAGATGTGTCTAAAATCATGGCATACTGCTTTAAAAACAATTTAAAAATAACGCCTCAAGGTGCTAGAACAGGATTAAGTGGAGGGGCATTACCTTTACAAAATAGTATAGCCTTGTCAATGGAAAAGTTTAATAGAATACTAAACATTGACGAAAAAAACCTGCAAGTGATTACCGAACCAGCCGTAATAACTCAAGTATTACAAGAGGCAGTTGCTGAAAAAAATCTATTTTATCCACCAGATCCCGCTAGTAAAGGTAGTTGTTTTATTGGTGGAAATTTAGCGGAAAATTCTGGTGGTCCTAAAGCTGTAAAATATGGTGTTACCGCCGATTATGTTTTAAATTTAGAAGTAGTTTTACCAAATGGAGATGTGATTTGGACAGGAGCCAACACTTTAAAAAATTCAACAGGTTATAATTTGACACAATTATTGGTTGGGTCTGAAGGTACTTTAGGTATTATAACTAAAGCGGTTTTAAAATTAATTCCATTACCTAAATATGATATGCTAATGTTAGTACCGTTTAATTCTGCTGAAAAAGCGTGTGAAGCAGTATCAGCTATTTTTAGAGAGGGTGTTACACCAAGTGGTATGGAATTTATGGAACGTGATGCGTTGGTTTGGACGGCTAATTTTATAAATGATGCAACAATACAAATTAATGATGATGTTCAAGCCCATTTGCTAATAGAAGTTGATGGAAATAATCAAGAAGTGTTAATGCAAGATTGCGAAACTATAATGAAAGTAGTTGAACAGTTTGAATGTGGCGAAATTTTATTTGCCGATAGTCAAGCGCAAAAAGATAAATTGTGGACATTAAGACGAAAAGTAGGGGAGGCAGTTAAATCTCAATCAGTTTATAAAGAAGAAGACACTGTTGTGCCACGTTACGAATTGCCAAAACTATTGGCTGGTGTTAAACAAATTGGTGCTAAATATGGTTTTAAATCGGTTTGTTACGGACATGCTGGTGACGGAAATTTGCACATTAACATCATTAAAGGTAATATGCCTGATAAAAAATGGCAAAATGAATTATCCCAAGGCATTAAAGAAATTTTTGAATTAACAGTTAGCTTAGGTGGAACTATCTCAGGCGAACATGGTATTGGTTATGTTCAAAAAAATTATATGACTATTCCTTTTAATCAAATACAATTAAATATAATGAAGCAAATTAAACAAGTGTTTGATCCGAAAGGCATTTTAAATCCAGGTAAAGTTTTTCCAGATTGAAACTTAAGTATCCTATTACCATTAAATTAGTTAGTTCGAGTAGTTTTATTTTTTTAATAAAAAATAAAATTGTACAGAGAACCAAAATTTTATCCCGACAACTTTTGGGGATAATTTAATTAGGACGTTTTTGATATTTCATAAAAAAAATCCCACTCAAATAATGAGCGGGATTTTTTTATGAGCAATTATGAATCTTAACCCGCAAAATTCACCACTATTTTATTGTTTTTTAGTTAAAATGCAGTAAAT
>CAYQRJ010000160.1:0-6562 GCA_964419855.1 uncultured Crocinitomix sp. | reverse complement strand
GATTGATTTACTATATTTTAACTAATAAACAATAATATAGTGGTGAAATTTGCGGGTTAGATATTGCCAAATTATTAAAAGAAACTTTTTACGGATGGCTAATATTTTAATATTAATTTTTCTTATCTTTAGAACATGAAATATTTTTTTTATATAGTACCGTTATTATTTTCGATTCAAATATTTGGTCAAGAAAAAATCACTATAAAAAAAAACATATCTTTTTATTTAAAAGGAAATTTATATAAATCTAGTTACTATCAACGTGTTGATTTTGGTGGTGCGCAAATTATTGATTACCCTGAGTATAAAAGTTTTGGATATAACATAGGCGTAAATTTTGATTTAATAAGCTTGAGTAAATTTCATTTTGGTTGGAATTTTTCTTATAGATATATTAATCTTTTTGGTTACTATATTTTTGACAATTATATCACCGTTTACAATGGACCTAATTATAGAATAAAAAGAGAAAAAAAAATAAAATATATTGGATTAGAAACTGGTCCTTATCTTTCTTTTGGAAATATTCATAATTTAGAAATGGGGATTAATTTAGGTGTAGGACGCTTTAGTGATGTAAATAAAAAAGAATATACTGGTATTTCATATTTTGGTTTAAGTGCTAACGAGATTTGCCCAAACATTGGCTATAAATACGCTGGAGACAAAGGATTATTTATAAGAATTGGAGGGTTTTATGATTTTGGTAGAAGTAAAAAAATACCTTTATATGGTGGATATCTAAGTGTTGGATACTCCCTCATAAGTAAAAAAGTAATTGCAAAACCACAAAAAGAAAAAAAGACTTTTATTACAATCAGCACCTTAGGGTATTTATTTGATTTACAAGAAAATATTATAGGTGTTGGACTACAATTCGACCATTTTTTATACAATACAAACATGGTTAATATAGGTTATTCTATTGTAAACAGAATTGGAACTGGTTTTTGGGGTAGTACCCCCTATAACATCAGTACAAATTTAATAATTTTATATGGCGATAACCCAAATATAAAATTTGAAAGTTCAATTGGTCCTAACCTTCCTGTTTTAAATATAAAAGAATCACAATTCTATAGATTTATACATTTTGCAGTTGGAGTCAGATATACAGATGATTTTTTTGTACTAAGGTTTGGAACCTCTACATCAGGAATTTTGACAGGAAGCGTAGGTATTAAAATAGGAAATAAATAGGTGCTTTGTAAATAGAAAAAATTTAAAATTGAATAAGATTTAAGTTTTGCCCATTTTTTTTGTTGGACAGACACACTAAAGTGGAGAGGTTCCTTAATTTTTAAGGCTTAATTTCTGCCACATTTTTATTGTATTCTCCTAATAATTTACGACTGTCTGCTAAAAATAATTTCATTTTATTGTAGCTTTCTTTGGTATCAAAAAACGCGGGTTGATTTTCGTACCAAGCGGCTGGTAATACATAATATTTTTTAACGCCATTTTCAATAGGGGTGTAAACCCAAGTTAAATAATACCCAGTAGATTTAATAGATGTTTTTCCGTTATTTTTTTGTAAAACAAGTTGAAACATAGCGCCACCATCTTTATATCTTGCCCTTTGATTGGATACATAATTCCCTAATGAATATACAATCACCTGCTCTCCTTTTTGGGTGGTAGATTTTTCCCAAATCATTTTTTCTAATACGTGGGGATGAGAACCAATAATAATATCTGCCCCTGCATCAAAAATAAACTGCCCCATTTGTATTTGAGATTTAACAGGTTGAGGTTTATATTCCAATCCCCAATGGGTTATTACAATAATTTTATCAACATTTAATTGCTTTGCAGCGTTAATGTCGGTTCTAATTAAAGCGGTATCTAAACGGTTAACCATAGCAGGATAATGATTTTTTAAGCCATTAGTTCCATAAGTGTAATTTAAAAACGCTACTCTAATACAATTTTGTTCAATAATTAAGGGGTTATTCTTTTTTCGGTCAGCTGAATCTTTAAATGTTCCTGTGTGTAAAATCTTTAAAGAATCTAATACATTAATGGTTCTAATAATGCCTTTATCTCCTCTGTCGCAACTGTGATTGTTTGATGTAACTAACATATCAATACCTGCATTTTTTGTAGCTGATGCCAAAGCATCTGGAGATGAAAATTGAGGGTAACCTTTATAGGGTTTTCCTGCCAAGGTTACTTCTAAGTTAGCCACACAAAAATCAGATGATTCAATTTGGGGCGACACATATTTAAAAACTGAATTGTAATTATAGGTTTTAGTTGTTTTATCATACGCCGATTCTATTTGAGGACCATGCCCCATAATATCTCCAATAAACAATAAAGACAATTCGTGATGAGTGGTATCAATGGAATCTTGAGAAAAAGATAAAAAACTTGAATAAAAGGTTAGGAATAAAAATACTTGTTTCATAAAAAATAATGTTAATCTGTTAATTGATACGAAAAATTATACCAAAAGTTATCCTTCTCTTGCTTCCATCATTCGCTTAACATACTTTCCAATAATATCAAACTCAAGATTGACTTTACTACCGACCTTAATGTTTTTAAAATTGGTATGTTCTAATGTAAAAGGAATAATGTGAACGGAAAATAATCCTTTTTTAGATTGTACTACTGTTAAACTCACTCCATTTACAGTTATAGATCCTTTTGGAACTGTTACCTCATCATAATCATATTCAAAAACAAATTCGGTGCTGCCATCATTTTCAATTACCGCTTTACAAACAGCAGTGGCATCAACATGGCCTTGAACAATGTGTCCATCTAACCTTGCTCCCATTTGCATACAACGCTCCAAATTCACTTCATCTCCTACGTTTAAATCGCCTAAATTGGTTCTTTTTAAAGTTTCATCAATAGCGGTTACTGTGTATTTATCACCATCAATATTAACTACTGTTAAACAAGTGCCGTTATGCGCTAAAGATTGATCTATTTTTAATTGGTTAGTAAATGGGCAACTTAAAGTGAAATGAACATTTGAATTGTCTTTTTTAATGCTTTCAACTTTACCTAATGCTTCTATAATTCCTGTAAACATTTATTTGTCATTTATAATGGTTATATCTCCTTGAAAACTTCTTTCAATTAATCCTGCTAATTTAATTTCGTAAACGGTGCACACATAAAAATAAACCCCATCAGTTAATTTTTTTCCCGTATCTAAATAAGTACCATCCCAATCAATTTGAGGATTAGTGGTTTCAAAAACTAAATCTCCCCAACGGTTATACACTTTAAGGTCTATTTTTTCAACAAATTTATAAGGTAAAATGGGATGATACAAATCATTAGTCCCGTCACCACCAGGTGTAAATACATTAGGCAATTCATAGTAGCCGTCACAATTATCTATACATACCATATTAGAAGGTTGCCCCTCATTAGAATAAGGCATAGAATCAATTGCGGTTACATAGTAACACCCAGCTATACTTCCTCTATCTTTATGAATGTATGTGGTATCAAATTGAGATGAAAATGTAGTTAACAAAGTTAAACTGTCATCTTTAAAAGGTGCAAAATATAAATTATATGCCACCACATCATCTGCACAACTGTTGTTAGGATTTGTCCATACAATGCTATTTTCTTCTGTTTCACAATCGCCAATAATATTTAAAGTTGGGGCGCAAGGCGGTGTATAATCATAAGGTTCTCCACATTGAATTTGCGACCAATTTTCTAAAGGATTTCTAATTCCATTTTGAGTAAATTGCCCTATGGTTTTAATTTTATAACAATATGTTTTTTGGTTGATTAGACCTGTATCAGTATAAGTTGGAGAATTAACTGTAGCAATTAAATTAAATACACCACTACCCACAGCTGTTTCTTTATAAATTTCGTAAGTGTAGTTTGTCCAAGGTACGTGTTCCTCCCAATTTAATGTCAATTGATTGTCGTTAGCAATTAAGTTTAAATAAATTGATGATGCTGGGCTTGATGAACCTACTAATGTATTATTACTATACAGTTCTACTCTATAAGTGTAAGGAATGTTTTTAGTATCTAAATTGATGTCATAATAAAAAGTATCTACATTTGAAATAACTGGTAAGGTTGAGGAAGTAAACACTAAACTTTCTGTTCCACCTATATAATTGTTGTGTCTGTATAGTTGATAGTGATAAGGTCCTGGAAAATTGGTTAAATTTAACTCCTTAGGCCACGACCAATAAATGGAATCTTTACCTGTTGTTGTTGAGGTTTCAAATACTGACACATTAGTCATTACTGGTACTTCAAAATCCAAGGAATTACAATCTTGATTAGACACACAGCTTTCAATCCCATTAGTATTTACAAGGGTAACCATATAACAATACTTATTTCCAATTTCTAAAGCAGAATTATCGGTATAAGTTAGGTTGGTTGATGTTCCAATTAAAGTGTATCCCATAGTTTCGGCCGTTCCTATGTCACAGCAAGTATTGGTGTAGGTTGATGAATCTGTACTCCGATAAATGTTGTAGTGGTCAATATCACAATTAACGGTAGGTGCGTCCCAACTAATTTGCATAGCACTTCCAAACGGAGATACCACCACATTTTGAATGGGAGGAATATTAACTTTAATTCTCCAATCCATCAAATCTTGTAATGGAACATTAGGGTTTAAATCTTCAGCATGAATAATAACTGGATAAGGTTGGTTTAAAGCTTGGTTACAATTAGGTTGCCAAATAAAATGTCCATTGGCGGTTGGGTTTTGTGTATCATCAACAAAAGTAGCAGGATTATCATTTAAGTTAAAAATAGCACCAGTAGCGTAAATATGAACAGCATCTTGATTGTCAGAAGCAGAAAAAACAATGTCTAAGTTGTCGCCCACAAAAACACAAGTATCTGCTTTTGGGTTAATGATTGGAGGGTCATTATTACACACTTTAACTGTTAATTGCATATCTTGCAAAACTGACCCAATATAAATTCCTGACCTATACTCCGAAATTTTTATGGCAATATTATATTCGCCTTGCAAAACAGGATTATCCCAACACAACGTTCCACTAATAGAATCTATACTTAAAGTTCCTCCACCTACATCTTGAGGATAACTATAAATTCCGGGTGTCATCTCTAAACAATCTTGTCCTCTGCAAGGCACTAAACTATAAGCTAAACTATCGCCATCTGGGTCGTAAGCAGATAAATTATAGCAATACATTTGATTTAAACACGCAAACTCAGGACAAGGACAATCTTCTATAATTAATGAATTATTTGCTGTACCTAACAAAGGAGAAATCACTAACTCGGTTTGAATACAAAAGGGCTGATTGACTGAGTTAACAATATTAAGTACCCCTGTATTTCTGTTAGGGTCTTCAATGCTAATAATAAAATTACCGGGACCTGTATAAGTATGTGTACCTACATAATAATTTTCTTGAGCATCATAAGTATTAATAAACACAATGTTTACCCTTTGAATAGTATCTAATGTACCATCTCCCCATTTAATTTCAAGTTCTGGGCGGTCTGCCTCTGCTGATGTTTTGGTACAAGTTTTTACTGTAAACTCATAAGTGTTACCTGAAATATGCCTATAAGTAATTGACCCAGAACGGTTATGGGTTGCGTTAACTACATGGCTAACTAACAACAATAAAAATAATATATAATGTGTTTTTTTCAATTCTTTATTAAGTTAACGGCTTAAAAGTAGTTTTAGTTAACCGCAATTAACAAAAATAAAGAAAAATAAGGATATTTGATGTTTCTTTTGTGAAATTTTAAGATAAAATTAACCTATCAAAAAATCACGTTTTATTAATTAATTATTTATACTGGTTAATCACCATTAATAAATCACGTTCTTGAATAACACCTGATTGTCGCCAAACTAATTTTCCGTTTTTATATAAAACTAATGTAGGCACACCTCTAATGCCTAACGTAGCGGCAATAGATTGATTTTTATCAACATCAATTTTTACAACCCTTACCTCATCACCTACTTGTTTAGCTACTCTTGCTACAATAGGGCTTAGCATTTTACACGGTCCACACCATTCAGCGTGAAAATCTACCAATACTAACTTTTTGCTTTTTATTAAATCACCAAACTTACTCATTTGTTAAATATTTCTTTTTTACCATACCCTGTAAACATATTCATCCAAACCATTCTACTAATTCGGAAAGAAACGGGCATAAATACAATTATACCAATGATTATAGAAACAATATAAACCCACAAAGGCAGTGCGTCAAATAATACATATAGTGCCATAAAAATTGATACGCCTATGGCTACCGACAAACCATAACTCACATACATAGCACCATAATAAAACCCGTTTTCAATTTCAAATTTATGATGGCATTGTTCACAAATTACTCTATCTTTATCAAAGTTTTTTAAATCATACGGGTTATTACTTACAAAATAATCTCCCTCATGACAAACGGGGCATTTTTTGTTAGCAATACTATAAATTTTTAATCCTTTTAATGAATTTAACATTATTCTTTTTTTTACTACTTACAAAAGTATTTAATAACTTTGATTTTAATAGTGATATTGGTTACTTTTCTGTAAAAATGT
>CAYQRJ010000159.1:0-6565 GCA_964419855.1 uncultured Crocinitomix sp. | reverse complement strand
GAGTATATTTTAGTTTTTAAAAAGGAATTTTAATATGGATTTATTAAAAGTAGAAAGAGAATTAAAAAAAAGACTTTGTATGCCATATAGATGGGGTAGAAAACAATCTAATTCTTGGGATAGTGCAACAAATTTTATATATAAAACTTATAGTTTTGATACGTTATTGAGAAGAACTAACAATATGGAAGTTGCTTTAAAAGACTATACCTTAAACAGATGGTATAACTTTTGGTCAGCAATGGCTGTGGAAGATATATTTGCTTCACACAGCAATGTCATAGCAAATAAAAATTCTTTTGATAAACTGGTAGATTTTACAATTAATGGGATTCCATTTGACCATAAGACTTCCGTTTTCCCAAAAGGTTTTGGTCATTCATTGCAATATGCTAAGGAAAACGAAAGAGAATTAATTCAATGGTTATATGATAATCAAAGTCAACAAGGCAGAAAACATTTAAAAAATAGATTATTTATAATAATATATGATGAAAATGGGCAACATTGGAAAATGAAGTCAGAGATTATATTGATGAAAAAATATATAGACTTATATGTAGATAATTTTCAGCAAAATCAACTTTTAGAACTTAACTTTGGTGAAGGTGTAATTTACTCTGACATTATATGGATAATAAAGGAATAATATGACACAAACAGTATTATTTACCAAATCGCCCCTCTGATATAGAACCAATGATAATTGCAAGAGAAATCCCAAAAAAATTCAAACGAAATGGTAATCCAACAAAAAATACAATGAACTTATGAATGCATTCATTAAATTTAACATCAACAACAACATTTTACCATTACGTTATATTGAATTTAATATAAACTGCAACAATCAAATAATAACATTTAATGAGATAACATATTGATATGAATTATATAGGCTCAAAATTAAAACTATCAGAATTTATAAAATCAACTGTTTATTCAGTTGTAGGTAACGATTTATCTGACAAAATATTCTGTGATATTTTTGCTGGTACTGGTATTGTTGGAAGAAGTTTTAAACAAGAAGTAAAACAAGTTATTTCAAATGATTTTGAATATTATAGTTATGTTCTAAATAAAAATTATATTGAAAATCACAAAAAAATAGTAAATCAAACAGAATTAATTGATGAGTTAAATCAACTACCTTTAATTGAAAATGGCTTTATATATAAAAATTACTGCATGGGTAGTGGAAGTAATAGACAATATTTTTCTGATGAAAATGGAAAAAAAATTGATACAATTAGACAGAAAATTGAAAAATTGAAAAATATTAATAAAATTAATTCTAATCAATATTATTTTCTTTTAGCGAGTCTATTGGAAAGTGCAGATAAAGTGGCAAATACCGCTTCTGTTTATGGTGCATTCTTAAAACACTTAAAAAAAACTGCAAAAAAAGAGCTTATTTTACAACCTGCTAATTTTGTAATTAATAGTAATGAGCATCTAGTTTTCAATAAAGATAGCAATCAATTAATAAAAGAAATCAGTGGAGATATCCTTTATTTAGACCCACCATACAACGCTAGACAATACGGCTCAAATTACCACATCTTAAATACAATAGCAAAATATGACGAATTTATTCCAAAAGGTAAAACTGGTCTTCCTACTTATAATAAATCAAAGTATTGTAGCAAAAATTATGTACTAAATGAGTTTGAAAATTTAATTAAAAATGCTAATTTTAAATATGTTTTTTTGAGTTATAACAATGAAGGATTAATGTCGGAAGAAGATATTAAGAAAATAATGTCAAAATATGGGGAATACAATGTGAAAATAATAGATTATCAAAGATTTAAAGCAGACAAAACAGAAAATCGTAATCATAAAGCCAATAATACAAAAGAATATCTACATATATTAGAAAAATGAATATTCAAGTTTTAACACATCTTTACTGTTTATCTTTATATATATTGCATTTCAAATTTAGATTAATTACATTTGTAAACATTTTAATGGTATGGGCAATTTTATAGTATCGGCAAGAAAATACAGACCGCAAATTTTTGATGAAGTTGTAGGACAAAGTTCTATTACAACCACATTGAAAAATGCCATTGCTAAAGATCATTTGGCACAAGCATTTTTGTTTTGTGGGTCAAGAGGTGTGGGTAAAACTACCGTAGCACGTATTTTAGCAAAAACCATTAATTGTTTTAATTTAAGCGATACCATTGAACCTTGTAACAATTGCGAATCTTGCTCCTCTTTTAATGAAGGGCATTCTTTTAATATTTTAGAGTTAGATGCCGCTTCTAACAACTCTGTGGACGACATCAGAAACGTTATTGACCAAGTAAGAATTGCACCACAGGTAGGTAAATATAAAATTTTTATTATTGATGAGGTGCACATGCTATCTACAGCAGCCTTTAATGCTTTTTTAAAAACATTAGAAGAACCACCAGAACACGCTATTTTTATTTTAGCAACTACCGAAAAACATAAAATTTTACCTACCATTTTATCACGTTGTCAAATTTTTGATTTTAACCGAATTAAAGTTGATGACATTGTTAATCATTTAAAAGAAATTGCTACAAAAGAAAACATTAAAGCAGAAGATAAAGCCCTACATATAATTGCTCAAAAAGCAGATGGAGCGCTAAGAGATGCTTTATCTATTTTTGATCAAATTGTATCGTTTAGTGGCGGAAACATTACTTATGATTCGGTAATAGAAAACCTTAATGTTTTAGATTACGATTACTACTTTAAAGTAGTTGACTTTGCTTTAGAATCTAAAATAAACGATAATTTACTATTGTTTAATACCATTTTGCAAAAAGGATTTGATGCCTCACAATTTTTAATAGGATTAGCAGAGCACTTGCGTAATTTATTGGTTTGCAAAGATGAGACATCAGTAAAATTATTAGAAGTACCTGAGGATATTAAAGCTAAATATTTAGAACAAGCCAAACAAACATCTTTACCTTTTTTAATGCTTGCATTAGACTTGTTAAGAGATACTGAAGTGCATTATAAAGCATCTAAAAATAAACGTTTGCACTTAGAGATTGCTTTAATGAAACTGTCATCTATTCAATCGAATTTAGAAAAAAAAAAGTCTTAATTAGTCATAAAGACATTGAAATAATTGCTTTTGAAGGGCAAGCCGAAAAACAACAAGTTAAACAGGTAAAAACTCAAACCAAAACAGCAACTCCTATAAACAGGAATCAACCTTATGTAAGAAAAACTCAAAGCAAACCAACAGGTAAAGTTGAAACCAATACACTGAGTATTAAATCTATTTTAAATCCGCAAAAAAAAGAAGAACAACAAGGCGATTCTCTTGTGTCTGAAGCTAATCAACCTAAAGAAAACTTTACCAACGAACAATTTTTAAGGGTATGGAAAGAATTTACACTTAAAGTTAAAAGAGATAAAAAAGACAGTTTATTTTCGACATTGGTTAATGGTCATCCAAAATTTGATTCTGATTTGAATATTAATATTGAGGTGAGCAGCAATGTAGCTGCTAAAGAGGTAGATGCTATAAAACAAGAATTACTTAAATTTATTAGATCAAAATTAAACAATTATCAAATTAATTTAAAATATACCATTACAAAATCAGCCAAAACCGAATTTCAAGACAGTAAAACTAAATTTAAAAAATTAAGTGCCGAAAATCCATCATTAGAAAAATTAAGAAAATTATTTAATTTAGATATTGAGTATTAAAACTAATAATTATGCAAATTAAAGACATCACTAACTACCTTGAATCTTTAGCACCTTTAAGTAGTCAAGAAAGCTACGACAATGCAGGTTTAATTTGCGGACAACCTCAAACTGAAATAACAAATACATTAATTTCGTTAGACTGTACAGAGGAAATTATTGAGGAAGCCATTAAACGAAACTGTAATTTGGTAATTAGTCATCACCCCATAGTGTTTAGAGGTTTAAAATCGTTAACAGGTAAAAATTATGTAGAGCGCACTATTATTAAAGCCATCAAAAATGATATTGCTATTTATGCCATTCACACCAATTTAGACAACTATTTAAAAGGAGTTAATTATAAAATTGCCAACCTCTTAGGTATTAAGCAACCCCGAATTTTAGCCCCATCTAACAACACTCTTAATAAACTAAATGTTTATGTACCATTAAGTCACAAAGATGAGGTGATGAATGCTTTATTTAATGCTGGTGCTGGTCAAATTGGTAATTATTCAGAATGTAGTTTTACAGCCAAAGGAACAGGAAGTTTTAAAGCCAATGAAAATGCAAATCCTTATGTAGGAAAAATTGATGAAAGACATTATGAAAATGAAGTAAAAGTTGAAGTTTTGCTCTCATCACACCAAAAAAATAAAATTGTAAAAGCTATGCTTGATGCACATCCTTATGAAGAAGTAGCTTACGATATTTATCCTTTACTTAACACTAATCAATATGAAGGTGCTGGTATGATTGGAGAACTACCGCAAGCAGTAGATAGTTTATATTTTTTACAACAACTTAAAGATACTTTTAAATGTGGCGTAATTAAACATACTGAGTTATGTAAATCAAAAATTAAAACAGTAGCTTGGTGTGGAGGTTCAGGTAGCTTTTTATTAAAGCAAGCCAAACAACAAAAAGCTGATGTTTTTATTACAGGAGATTTTAAATATCACGAATTTTTTGATGCCGAAAACCAAATAATTATTGCTGATATAGGACATTTTGAAAGCGAACAATATACAATTGATTTAATTGCAGAACTTTTATCGGAAAATTTTATTAACTTTGCACCCTGTTTAACGGATATTAATACAAATCCCGTAAAATATTTTTAAAAAAATGGCAAAAAGAAATTCAGCAGAAAACCTAGTAAAAGCTAAACTTGAAGCGTTGTACAACCTACAACAAATTGATTCTCAAATTGATAAAATTAGAACAATAAGAGGAGAACTACCTATTGAAGTAAAAGAACTTGAAGAGGATGTAGAAGCTTTATCAAATAAATTAGATGCTTTAAATAATGAATTAGAGGAGTTAGAAACAGAGATTTCTAATAGAAAAATTGCAATGAAAGAATCTAAAGAAGCAATTAAAAAATACTCTGAACAACAAAAAAATGTTAGAAATAACAGAGAATACGACTCTCTATCTAAAGAAATTGAATTTCAAGGTTTGGAAATTGAATTAAACGAGAAAAAAATTAAAGAAGCTAAATTTAAAATTGAATCTAAGGCTGAAGTGATTGAAGAAGCTAAAGCCAAATTAGAGGAGAGAAAAAAAGATTTAGACGTTAAAAAAAGTGACTTAGATAAAATTATAGCTGAAACAGAAGAAGATGAAAACAAACTATTAAAAGAATCTGATGAAGCTAAAAAAGACATAGAAGAACGCTTAGTTGTGGCTTATGAAAGATTGAGAAATAACGCCGTTAATGGCTTAGCGGTTGTGTCTGTTGTTAAAGGAGCCTGTGGAGGTTGTTATAACGAAATTCCACCTCAAAGAATTTTAGACATTGAATCCAGAACAAAATTAATTGTTTGCGAACATTGTGGCAGAATACTAGTTGAGCCACCAAAACAAAAAAAGAAATAATAAATATAAAAACCTTCAAATTTAATTGAAGGTTTTTTTTTGCTTTTTTTATTTAGATTATCATATAATAACTATATTTACAACCAACAAAAACATAAATTAAATGGGATTATTAGACGGAAAAGTAGCCATTATTACTGGCGCATCAAGAGGTATTGGTAAAGAAATAGCAAAAACATTTATAGAACAAGGAGCTACAGTAGCTTTTACTTACTTATCGTCAGATGAAAAAGCAAAAGCATTAGAAAATGAATTATCTGCTAATGGCGGAACCATTAAAGGGTTTAAATCCAACGCTGCCGATTTTCAGTCTGCTCAAGATTTAGCAACTGCTGTAATAGAAGAATTTGGAAAAATAGACATATTAGTTAATAATGCTGGAATTACAAGAGATAATTTATTAATGAGAATGTCTGAAGAACAATGGGATGAGGTAATAAACACTAACTTAAAGTCGGCTTTTAATTTAACAAAAGCTGTGCTAAGACCAATGTTAAAAGCCCGAATTGGTTCTATTATTAATATGAGTTCGGTAGTTGGGGTATCTGGTAATGCAGGACAAGCCAATTATGCAGCTTCAAAAGCTGGAATGATTGGATTTACAAAATCTGTAGCTCAAGAATTAGGCTCAAGAAACATTAGATGTAATGCCATTGCACCAGGTTTTATTGAAACTGAAATGACAGCAGCTTTAGATGAAAAAGTGGTTCAAGGTTGGAGAGATTCAATTCCATTAAAAAGAGGAGGAACACCTAAAGATGTAGCTAACGCCACGGTATTTTTAGCTTCAGATATGTCGGCTTATGTTACAGGACAAACCCTTAACGTTTGTGGTGGAATGTTGATGTAAAAATAAACTTTATGTATAGAAAAAAGGGGTTGTAACCAATGTTAATTCTTTGATTACCCCCTTTTTTTAATACCCTTATTTATCCTCACCCAACAATCAACACCTTACACTCAAAACATAGTACTTTCCTTAAATTTATAAAAA
>CAYQRJ010000158.1:0-6581 GCA_964419855.1 uncultured Crocinitomix sp. | reverse complement strand
CATTTTAATCATATTTTTTACTTTTAGTGTATCTTTTTTGTTGGCTCAAAAGCAACCATAAGTGAACACATCAAACACATTTTTGAGGAAGGAGAGTTACAAGAAAAAGTGGTTGTTCGGAAATTCCGAACAACCACTCAACATGGTGCTATTAAAGGTAAAACTCAATCGAGAGAAGTAATTTACCTCTTTAGGGAATCAATCTTATGATAAAGAAACTACTTCCAAAATAAAGAAACGAGAAGTAAGTGTTGCCAAAAACTATTTAAAAGAAGATGAAACAAAATTATTCAAAAAAACACCTACATTTGTAAAAAAGAATCACGCACCCTGCATTATCGTGAACATAAGCAAACAAATAATGAAAAAAATAGCCATATTTGCCTCAGGTGGAGGAAGTAACGCCCAAGCCATTATTAATTATTTTAAAAATAATCCTCAGGTTGAAGTAGCCTTAATCGTATCAAACAACACAAATGCAGGTGTAATTGACCGTGCTCAAGCTGAAGAAATACCATTTTACATTCTCCAAAAAGGAGAGTTGGAAGAACTAGAATTTTCGGAAGTGTTAATTGCCCTTGAAATTGATTTTATTGTGTTGGCTGGATTTTTAAAAAAAATACCTCAAGATATTATTGATGCTTATCCAAATAAAATTGTAAATATTCACCCTGCTTTATTACCTAAATATGGTGGTAAAGGTATGTATGGAATGAACGTACATAAAGCAGTAGTTTCCCACAACGAAAAAGAAAGTGGTATGACCATTCATTATGTTAACGAAAATTATGATGAAGGTAACATCATAGAACAACATAAAGTTGAATTATTTCCAACTGACACAGCAGAAGATTGTGCTAAAAAAGTTTTAAAATTAGAACATCAATATTTTGCTCCTTGTATTGAAAAATTATTACTTGATTAACCGCAAAAATTCATAGAATTAGCTTTGTTTAAATGCAAAATTTTAAAATTCTTCAAATTGGGGTGTTTTTAAATTGTTTAATAAGTTTTTAATGGGTTGATTTACTATGTTTTAATTAAAAATAATAGTATAATGGTGAATTTTGCGGCTTAAAAGTGCCAAATAGCACAATACTATCAAAAAGATATAATTATCTTTGCGCCCTTTTTAAAATTAAACCGTAATATTGCATTAACTAACTGACTAAAAATGAATTTTTTTCAACACCTTAATTTAGAAGAAATTCTAAAAGCATTTATGATTTTATTTGCCGTAATTGATATTGTGGGTTCCATACCTGTAATTATCAAATTAAAAGAAAAAGCGGGCGATATACATGAAGTAAAAGCATCCTTGGTGGCATTTTTAATAATGATTGTTTTTTTATTTGCTGGTGAAGCCCTACTAGATATTTTAGGGGTTGATATTAAAGCGTTTGCTGTAGCAGGGGCATTAATTATATTTGCTCTAGCAGTTGAAATGATTTTTGGTATTGAATTATTTAAGGATGATGATACGAGTTCAAAAGTGGTATCTATTGTTCCCGTGGCTTTTCCGTTAATTGCTGGTGCTGGTACAATGACAACTTTAATCTCTCTTCAAGTAGAATATCACACCATAAACATTGCCATTGCCGTATTTTTAAATATGATTCTTGTGTTTGTGGTGTTAAAACTTACCAAACGTATTGAAAAGTTACTTGGTAAAGGGGGGATAGCAATTCTTAAAAAAGTTTTTGGAATTATTTTATTAGCTATTGCTGTTAAATTGTTTACCGAAAATATTCAAGCTCTGTTTACTGTTTGATGAGATAAAATTTGTGCTATTATTCCATCCAACTGGCATACATTCTATAATTTTTAGCAATACGTTTAACTTCTCCTTCAAATAAATCAGGAGATAAATCTTTAACTTTTTTTGCGGGAACTCCTGCATAAACGCTACCTGACTTTACGTGTGTGTTTTCTAGTAAAACCGCCCCTGCTGCTATAATACAATTGTCCTCTATTATGCAGTTGTCCATTACAATGGCACCCATACCTATTAATACATTATCCCCTACTTTGCATCCATGAACCAAGGCATTATGTCCTACCGACACATTATCTCCTAAAATAGTTTTTGTTTTTTCGTAAGTACAATGTACTACAGCACCATCTTGAATATTTACATTATTTCCAAAAACAATAGAATTAACATCTGCTCTAATTACTGCATTAAACCAAATACTACAATTTTCGCCCATTTTTAAATCACCAACCAAGGTAGCGTTTTCTGCTAACCAACAAGAAACAGGAATTTGAGGTGATTTTTCTTTACAAGATTTTATTAATGCCATACATCTAAATTTTAATTGTAAAATTAAAAAAGGTAGCCATTACAACTACCTTTTAAAAAAATTAATTATTAACAAAATCTATTTTTCATAAACTTTTCCTACACCTCCTTTGCTAATGTGTTTTTGTTGAGGTGAACCGTAAAATTCTACATCTCCAACACCCCCAGCTGTTATATCAATGTTTTCTGATGCAAATACAATAGCATCTCCAACACCTGAATTGTTTAATTTGACATCTTTAGCTTTAAACTCTTCTGCTTGTACATCTCCAACCCCTGAATTGGCAATAACTAAATGTGATGCAGATCCTAATAAATTAATATCCCCAACTCCTGAATTATTAACATCTAAAATTGATGCGTTAATATTCATATTTACATCCCCAACACCCGAATTGGTTAGTGTTAAAGTTTTAAGATTTAAAACACCTTCATTTTTTAAATCTCCTACGCCGTTCATCTCAATTGATGTTACCTCTTTTAGCGTAACATAAATATTAAACTTAGTCGATTTTCTTACACTTTTACCTTTTTTATAATCAATAATTAATTTATTGTTTTTGTTAACAACACTTATAACATCAATTAAATTTTCATCTGTTTCAATTTCTAATTTCTCTTTATCCCCTTGAATTAAAATAACATCAAATACACCTTTAAATTCTAATTCAGAAAAAGCACCTATTTCTTTTTCAATTTTTACGACATTGCCATTGCCTTTTATTCCCTTAAAAGAACAAGATGCATAAGCCAATAAACCAAGAAGTAATACACTACTCCATACATAACTACCTACTTTCATAATCTATAAATTTTAATGTTTCTATTGGTTAGTCGTTTTAAGGGTACAAAAAGTTACAATAAAATTAAAATTTACTTAAAAAATGATGAAAATATAAAGAAATTGCACTAATTTTAATAAATTGCAGTTCAAATGGCAAGAATAGATAAATTTGTTTGGGCGGTAAGATTAGCTAAAACACGAAATTTGGCTGCTGATATGTGCAAAAAACATAAAATTTTAATTAATGGTGTTGAAGTAAAACCCTCTAAAACTATTAAAGTAAATGATGTTTTATCCATTAAAAAGTCGGCGGTTATTTTTTCGTTTAAAGTTTTACAAGAACTTGAAAAACGTGTGGGAGCAAAACTAGTTAAAGATTATATTTTAGACATTACACCAATAGAAGAAATTGAGAAATACAAAACCATTCAAATGGCACAAAAAACATACAGACAACAAGGATTAGGTCGCCCAACTAAAAAACAAAGGCGAGATATTGATAGTTTTTGGAATTAACCGCAAAAACTCATGGAATTAGCTTTGTTTAGATGCAAAATTTTAAAATATAGCAGATGAATAAAGATAATTTCAAAATGCCTCAAATTTAGGTGTTATTAAATTGCATAATAATCGCCTTAATAATTTGATTTATTGTGTTTTAACTAAAAAATAATAATATAGTGGTGAATTTTGCGGGTTAAAATCAAATTAATGAATATAGAAACATATAGAAATTATTGCTTATCTAAAAAAGGCACAACAGAAGGTTTTCCTTTTGATAAAAATACTCTAGTGTTTAAAGTGGGAAATAAAATGTTTGCTTTAACAAATATTGATACTTTTGAATCAATCAATTTAAAATGTGACCCCGAATATGCTATTGAATTGAGGGAACAATTTAAAGGAATTAAACCCGGTTATCACATGAACAAAAAGCATTGGAACACTGTAATGATTCATTCTGACATCACAGACAGATTGATATTTGAACTTATAGATTTAAGTTACAATTTAGTGTTTAAATCCTTAACTAAAAAGCAAAGAGAGGTGTTGGTTTAGTTTTTCTTTACTCTTTTCAATTGCTTTTCAACCTTTTCTAGTTCCTGATATAATTCTTCACCAAAAGCTCTGATTATTGGCTCTTTTAAAAATTTATAAACAGGAACTTTTAACTCATCTCCTAAAGCACAAGCACATTTACATATTGGCCACTGGTCATAATTTAAAGATTTAAATGTTTTAAAATGTCCTACTCTAATGGGATATAAATGACAAGAAATAGGCTTGTTGAAAGGAATTTTACCCTCTTTATAGGCATATTCTATTCCACATTTAGTAATTCCATTTTCATCTAATGTTACAAAAACACAATCCTTACCTTTTACCAATTGTGTTACAGGTTCGTTGGTTCTATCCATATAAAACACCCCTTTATCATTAACTACCTCAATGCCTTCTTTGGTCATATATGGTTTTATTGATTCTATGTGGTCTTCTATTAAATCTACTTCATCCATAGTTAAAGGTGCGCCGTCATCTCCCTCTACACAACATGCCCCTTTGCAAGTGTTTAAATCACAAACAAAATGTTTTTCCAACAATTCATCTGATACAAGTATATCTCCTATTTCTATAATCATAATACAAAGGTAAAAGTCTTTATTTGTTTTTATCAATATATGGCTTTAAATCATATAAAAATATATTTGATGTGTCATCAATGGGATATCTCATATAAGGTGTAATATAAATAGAATCTTCTTCAGACATCTTAAACCTTTTATTTATTATTAGTGTATTTGCACCATTTTTTATCATTTTTTCTAAAGGTGCATAATGTGATTTTCGTATTTGATAACCTGACCACCCTTTACGGTTTAATAACGCTAAAGCATAACTTGGAGAAAAATCAGAAAATGTTATAACTAAATCATTTTGATGAATATTATTTTTATTTAAAAAATAATCAAGATTTTTATAGTCTTCATACTTATATTTTTCAGATATCCATGGTGTTTTTCTTCTATATTCATTTTTATCCCAACTGTAATCCATTTGAAAATAAGACATTAAGAGTAACCCTAATGTGAAACTATAAATGACACCTTTATTTTTAACTAATTGTAATAATTTATAGATAAATATACCAAAAGTTAAAGGCAAAATAAATAATAATGGAAACACATAATAATCATGGTGTTCAAACATATTAAAGAATAAAAGAACGAAAAAAAGTGAACCTACTATATTAAAAATGTAAAATAAGTTTAACAGAACTGTTTTTTTATTCCACCAAATCAAATTTACTAATGTAAAAAACAGTAATAAATATAAAACACTTGGGTTTAAATATTCATAAAACCATCTTTTAGTTATCATTCTAATGGTTTTATCTACTATGTCTTGAGATATTGACCAAATGGGATGAGGGCTAGACAAAAAAAGATTACTCCCTTGTTTATGATTATACCAACTAACATAAAAAAACCATATTGCTACTAATAAAAAAGGAATTACATAATAAAAATTTATTTTAGGCAATGCTTTGTCTTTATGTATTAATTGATTAAAAATCAACACCAAAACATAAGCAATAAAAGGTATCATAAAAAAAGGTTTTATCATTCCTGCTACACCTATAATAAACAAAGCACTGATTAATCTTTTTTTAGATGGATTGATTAATAAATATAATCCCAATAACATAAGGTTTAATGATACTGGATCTGGTAAATAAGATAAGAAATAATATGAATATATTGGTGATAAAAAAAACAAAGTTGAGAGGTAAATTGATAACCAAAAATGATGCAAAAAATGATAGCAAATTTTAAACAAACTAAACAACCCTATAAATGTTAAGACCAGCCAATTAATTTTTATTATGATTGAATAATTTCCTATTAATTTTAACTGTAATGCTATAAAATAATAAAATATAGGAAATTCTCCAACCGCCTTACCATTGGAATCAAACAAGTTATAATAATAGGAGTGGTCAAAAAAATTTAATCCATTATAATAATAATTCATAATTTGAGAATAGGTGTCACTTTTTCTCCAAAAGTGAGGTCCTATAATCATATCTGTTAAATGTCTGTTAATATGTAAATGAACAAAAACCAACCATAAAATACCTAAAAATAATAAAAATTGAAACCAATTTTTTTTAGATAATATAAGTATTTTGTCTATAATTTTATTCATAAGAAAGCGTAAAGATACACAAATAAAATTTGTTTTTTATACATTACAAAACCTCAATCTTTAAATAAAAGATTGAGGTTTTGAGTATATAATCGAAATCGATTAAGGGTAAATGTCAATTAAATTTGACATTGGTTTGAAGTTAATTTTAACCACTGCACATGTGACTGGCGTCCAATGTTTGAGGTTTCGCCATATTGATTTCCAAAAGGATTTGGAATCAATCTGGTCTCAACCACTGCACATGTGACTGGCGTCCAATGTTTGAGGTTTCGCCATATTGATTTC